>NZ_LNII01000063.1:0-12995 GCF_001463365.1 Enterobacter sp. 50793107
ACACCGATGCGGCTGCAGGTATGACCAAAGAGCTCGCCGATGAAGGCGTTATCAGCGACAGGGAACGAGCGATTTTCGCCACCTTTCAGACCAGCGGTAGCGCAATTATCACCAATTACTTCTCGTCCGGCGCGGCGCTGTTCACCAGCATCACCGTGCCGGTTATCACCCCGCTGGCAGTGATTCTGGTCTTTAAATTTATAGGTGCCAATTTTCTCAGAGCATGGATTGCGCACATGGAAACCCGTCAGATCAAGGAGAGAGAAGATGACCGCCGAAGTGCGTAAAAACCTGATGGATCTCTTTATCGACGGCGCTCGCCGTGGCTTTACCATCGCCACCACCAGCCTGCTGCCAAACGTCGTAATGGCCTTTGTGATCATCCAGGCGCTGAAGGTAACAGGATTGCTGGATATCGTTGGCCGCGTTTGCGAGCCGATTATGGCGCTGTGGGGGCTGCCCGGAGAAGCCGCCACCGTGTTGCTGGCGTCGGTGATGAGCATGGGCGGCGGCGTGGGCGTCTGCGCAAGCCTGGTGGTGGCAGGGTCGCTCAGCGGGCATGACGCCACCGTACTGCTTCCGGCTATCTATCTGATGGGTAATCCGGTGCAAAACACCGGCCGCTGTCTCGGTACGGCAGGGGTAAACCCTAAATACTATCCGCATATTATTGGCGTCTGCGTAATCAACGCTCTGCTCTCTATGTGGGTCATGCAACTGCTGTTCTAAAACAAAAAACCCCGGACAGCGATGCCCGGGGTTTTTTATTAAGAGGTAGCGCCCAACGCCTGATGGCTGCCGGGCGAAGGGGGCAATTACATCATGCCGCCCATACCACCCATGCCTCCCATACCACCAGCAGCACCTAAGTCAGGTGCGTCGCCTTTAGGCAGGTCGGTTACCATGCACTCGGTAGTGATCATCAGGCCAGCTACAGATGCCGCATACTGCAGAGCAGAACGGGTCACTTTAGTTGGATCCAGGATACCGAAGTCGATCATGTTGCCGTATTCTTCTGTTGCCGCGTTGTAACCGTAGTTACCTTCGCCCGCTTTCACGTTGTTGGTAACAACAGATGGCTCTTCACCGGCATTGGAAACGATCTGACGCAGAGGCGCTTCCATCGCGCGCAGCGCAACTTTGATACCCACGTTCTGGTCTTCGTTCTGACCGGACAGGCCAGCCAGTTTGGCGGCAACACGCACCAGCGCAACACCACCACCAGCAACCACGCCTTCTTCTACCGCAGCACGGGTCGCGTGCAGGGCATCGTCAACGCGTGCTTTTTTCTCTTTCATTTCAACTTCGGTAGCCGCACCGACTTTGATTACCGCAACACCGCCTGCCAGTTTCGCTACGCGCTCCTGCAGTTTTTCACGGTCGTAATCAGACGTTGCTTCTTCAATTTGCTTACGGATCTGAGCAACACGGCCCTGAATAGCGGACTCTTCACCCACGCCATCGATGATGGTGGTGGTGTCTTTGTTGATCACAACACGTTTCGCCTGGCCCAGGTCTTCCAGGGTCGCTTTTTCCAGCTCCATACCGATCTCTTCAGAGATTACGGTACCACCGGTCAGGGTAGCGATGTCCTGCAGCATAGCTTTACGACGGTCGCCGAAGCCAGGTGCTTTAACCGCAGCCACTTTCACGATGCCACGCATGGTGTTAACCACCAGGGTCGCCAGCGCTTCGCCTTCAACGTCTTCAGCGATGATAACCAGTGGCTTGCCTGCTTTCGCAACGGCTTCCAGCACTGGCAGCATTTCGCGGATGTTGGAAACTTTCTTATCAGCCAGCAGGATGAATGGGCTTTCCAGCTCAACAGCGCCAGTTTCTGGCTTGTTGATGAAGTATGGGGACAGGTAACCGCGGTCGAACTGCATACCTTCAACCACGTCCAGTTCGTCTTCCAGACCGGTACCGTCTTCAACGGTGATCACGCCTTCTTTACCGACTTTGTCCATCGCTTCAGCGATCAGTTTACCTACGGTTTCGTCGGAGTTAGCGGAGATGGTACCTACCTGAGCAATCGCTTTAGAGTCAGAGCATGGTACGGACAGCGCTTTCAGTTCTTCAACAGCGGACGCGACAGCTTTGTCGATACCACGTTTCAGATCCATTGGGTTCATGCCCGCAGCAACGGCTTTCAGACCTTCAGTGATGATTGCCTGCGCCAGTACGGTCGCGGTGGTGGTACCGTCGCCCGCAGCGTCGTTCGCTTTAGAGGCCACTTCTTTCACCATCTGCGCGCCCATGTTTTCGAACTTGTCTTCCAGCTCGATTTCACGTGCAACGGAAACACCATCTTTGGTGATGGTTGGCGCGCCGAAGGATTTATCCAGCACTACGTTACGGCCTTTCGGGCCCAGGGTGACTTTAACTGCGTCTGCCAGTACGTTTACGCCGCGGAGCATTTTTACACGAGCGTCGTTACCGAATTTTACGTCTTTAGCTGCCATGTTCTTATTTCCTCAAATTCGTACAGTTTCGTGCGTTAATTACGCTTCAACAATTGCCAGAATGTCGCTCTCGGACATGATCAACACTTCTTCATTGTCGATCTTCTCGGATTTCACGCCATAGCCATCGTTGAAAATGACGATGTCACCAACTTTAACGTCCAGTGGCTGCACAGTTCCGTTTTCCAGGATGCGGCCCTTACCGACAGCGATGATTTCGCCACGCGTTGATTTTGCTGCTGCAGAACCCGTCAGAACGATGCCGCCAGCAGACTTGGTTTCAACTTCTTTACGTTTGACGATCACACGATCATGTAACGGACGAATACTCATTGATAGCTCTCCTTTGAGAAAGTCATTATCAGTTATGGATGACGCCGGGCCGCACACGGTTTTCCGGCTAGTGCCCTGAGAGATGGGGATAGCTTTTTACCCCTTCAAGGGGGAGTCGAAAAAAAATTTGCGAAAGTGTTACCATCGGCTCTCTTTGAATGGTGGCGGGACGATGTCAATGAGTGGACTCAAGCAGGAGTTGGGGCTGGCGCAGGGGGTCGGCCTGCTCTCAACCTCCTTGTTAGGAACAGGGGTGTTTGCGGTACCCGCACTGGCGGCGCTGGTTGCCGGTAATAACAGCCTGTGGGCGTGGCCGGTGCTGATTGTGCTGGTGTTCCCGGTTGCGATCGTGTTCGCCATTCTGGGAAGGCATTTTCCCAGCGCGGGCGGCGTGGCGCACTTTGTCGGCATGGCGTTTGGCCCACGACTGGAGCGCGTCACCGGCTGGCTGTTCCTTTCCGTCATTCCGGTTGGTCTGCCTGCGGCGTTGCATATCGCAACCGGCTTTGGGCAAGCGCTCTTCGGCTGGCATGACGAAGCACTGCTGCTGGCTGAGCTGGGTACGCTGGCTATCGTCTGGTGGGTGGGCTCACGCGGGGCCAGTTCCAGCGCTAACCTGCAGACGATCGTCGCGGTGCTGATTGTCGCGCTCATCACCGCTATCTGGTGGGCGGGTGATATTCGCGTCGAGGAGATCCCCTTCCCGGCCATCACCGATATCAATCATGCGCAGCTCTTCGCTGCGCTGTCAGTCATGTTCTGGTGTTTTGTCGGTCTGGAAGCGTTCGCCCATCTGGCGTCGGAGTTTAAGCATCCCGAGCGCGATTTTCCGCGAGCCCTGATGATTGGCCTGTTGGTCGCAGGCACGGTTTACTGGGCCTGTACTGTGCTGGTGCTGCACTTCGACGCCTTTGGCGCAGATAAAGCAGCCGCCGCTTCGCTGCCGGGTATCGTGGTGCAGCTGTTCGGCGTAAAAGCGCTGTGGGTGGCCTGTGTGATTGGCTATCTGGCCTGTTTTGCCAGCCTCAATATTTACATCCAGAGCTTTGCGCGGCTGGTGTGGTCTCAGGCGCGCAATAAACCGCAGAGCCGTCTTGCGCAGTTGTCTATACGTCAGCTGCCGTTGAATGCGCTGAATCTCGTGCTGGGAAGTTGCGTTGTGAGCACGTTGTGCATTTACGCGCTTAAGATCAATCTGGATGCGCTAATCATCTATGCCAACGGCATATTTATTATGATCTATCTGCTGTGCATGCTGGCGGGCTGTCGTCTGTTGAAGGGTCGCTATAAAGCACTGGCCGTTGTCGGGGGAGTGCTTTGCCTGCTGTTGCTGATGATGGTGGGATGGAAGAGTATGTACGCCGTCGTCATGCTGGCAGGGCTGTGGGTGGCGCTTTAGTCGCGCCCGGTAAGCGAAGCGTCACCGGGCAAAGTCATTACCGATCGTCTTTATGATCCAAACGGTCGTGTTGGTCATCCTTACGCTGGTATTCCCCTTCAAACGTATCACCCGGGCCGGTGCTGAACCCGCCACCCGGCATCCGGCTGAAGCGCAGATGCGGCAGCAGCTTCATAGTCAGGTGTTTTTGCACCGGCGGCAACAGCAGCAGCAGACCGAGGAAGTCGGTGAAGAAGCCCGGCAGGATCAGCAGCAGACCGGCAATAATCAGCGATACGCTTTTGATCATCTCGGCCGCCGGGCTCTCGCCTGCGGCCATCTTCTGCTGCATTAACAGGAAATTTTTGAAACCCTGATTACGCACCAGCGACATGCCGATGACGGAGGTGAAAATCACCAGAATCAGCGTCAGCAGGACGCCCAGCACATGGGCGACCTGGATAAAAATCGAAATCTCAATGTAAACATAGAGAAAGAAAGCAATAAACGGTATCCAGCGCACTGGCGTCTCCTGTGTGGCAGGTGCCTTTTGGCCCCTGTCTGAATGTGTTCGCGACACGCGTCTGTAAGAGATGAGGACGGTTAGCTAAAATTCAATCGGTTTGCACGGATATTTTTTTTGGAAATATTAAAGCGGTGACCCATTTCACAGATTAATAATTATCATGGAATCGGGTCGATAATAAGTGATCCAGCTTACGGCAATTCGCTATCATCAGCATATGATCTCGAGCAATTGGCCGATTGAGGGAATAATCGTCGGTCAGAAAATATTCAAAACCACATAAATACTGTGTGTTTAGTACAATCCATCGGCAGCTTGAAAAGAAGGTTCACATGTTAAACAACATTCGTATCGAAGAAGACTTGTTGGGTACCAGGGAAGTTCCAGCGGATGCCTACTACGGTGTCCACACTCTGAGAGCGATTGAAAACTTCTACATCAGCAACAGCAAAATCAGCGACATTCCTGAGTTTGTCCGTGGCATGGTGATGGTGAAGAAAGCGGCAGCGCTGGCAAACAAAGAGCTGCAAACCATTCCTAAAAGCGCGGCAAATGCGATTATCGCGGCCTGCGATGAAGTGCTGAACAACGGCAAATGCATGGACCAGTTCCCGGTTGACGTCTATCAGGGCGGCGCGGGCACCTCCGTCAACATGAACACCAACGAAGTACTGGCAAATATCGGCCTGGAGCTGATGGGCCACCAGAAAGGTGAATACCAGTACCTGAACCCGAACGATCACGTCAACAAATGTCAGTCCACTAACGACGCCTACCCAACCGGCTTCCGCATCGCGGTTTATGCCTCCGTTGTGAAACTGGTCGACGCCATCAACCAGCTGGGCGACGGTTTCCAGCGCAAAGCGGTTGAGTTCCAGGACATTCTGAAAATGGGTCGTACCCAGTTGCAGGATGCGGTGCCAATGACCCTCGGTCAGGAATTCCACGCGTTTAACGTGCTGCTGAACGAAGAAACCAAAAACCTGCTGCGCACTTCCGAGCTGCTGCTGGAAGTGAACCTGGGCGCCACCGCCATCGGTACGCGTCTGAACACCCCGGATGGCTATCAGCAGCTGGCGGTTCAGAAACTGGCTGAAGTCTCTAACCTGCCGGTCGTACCTGCAGAAGATCTGATTGAAGCCACCTCCGACTGCGGCGCCTACGTCATGGTACACAGCGCCCTGAAACGTCTGGCGGTGAAACTGTCCAAAATCTGTAATGACCTGCGCCTGCTCTCTTCCGGCCCACGCGCTGGCCTGAACGAAATCAACCTGCCAGAACTGCAGGCCGGTTCGTCCATCATGCCAGCGAAAGTGAACCCGGTAGTGCCAGAAGTGGTGAACCAGGTTTGTTTCAAGGTTATTGGTAACGATACGACCGTAACCATGGCCTCTGAAGCCGGTCAGCTGCAGCTGAACGTCATGGAGCCCGTGATTGGCCAGGCGATGTTCGAATCTATCCACATCCTGACTAACGCCTGCTATAACCTGCTGGAAAAATGCATCAACGGCATTACCGCGAATAAAGAAGTCTGCGAAGGTTACGTGTACAACTCCATCGGGATCGTCACCTACCTTAACCCGTTCATCGGCCACCATAACGGCGACATCGTCGGTAAGATTTGCGCCGAAACCGGTAAGAGCGTGCGTGAAGTCGTACTGGAGCGCGGACTGTTGACCGAAGCCGAGCTGGACGATATCTTCTCCGCCCAGAACCTGATGCACCCGGCATATAAAGCGAAACGATACACCGATGAAAGCGAACAGTAACCGTTCAGGCTAAGCTTCCGAAAGGCACGTCACTTGTGACGTGCCTTTTTTCTTTTTAGGCGTTACCAAAATACAACAATTCAATATCAACTTGTTAATAAGCAAGGCAGGTCCTTATGTTTGGAGCAGAACTCGTCATCGTCCTGTTGGCGATTTATTTGGGAGCAAGACTCGGGGGTATCGGCATCGGTTTTGCCGGCGGTCTCGGGGTGCTCGTTCTTACCCTTATCTTTCAGATTAAACCCGGCGCAATCCCGTTTGACGTTATCGAAATCATCATGGCAGTTATTGCCGCTATCGCCGCCATGCAGGTGGCTGGCGGTATGGACTACCTGGTGAGTCTGGCGGAGCGTATGCTGCGCCGTCATCCTAAATACATTACCTTCCTTGCCCCGCTGGTGACCTGGTTCATGACCATTCTCGCCGGTACCGGTCACACTGCCTTTTCCACGCTGCCGGTGATTACCGAAGTGGCGAAAGAACAGGGTATCCGTCCCTCTCGCCCGCTCTCTATTGCGGTAGTGGCATCCCAGATTGCGATTACCGCCTCGCCTATCTCAGCGGCAGTGGTGTTCTTCGCCGGAATCCTGGAACCCATGGGTGTGAGCTATCTGACGCTGCTGGCGATCTGTATTCCGGTAACGTTGATTGCAGTCATGATCACCGCCGTGCTGTGTAACTTCCTCGGCGCTGAACTGAAAGACGATCCGGTTTATCAGGAACGTCTGGCCAAGGGCGAAGTGAGCTTGCGCGGTAGCCAGGTCTTCAAACTGAAGCCGCATGCGAAACGCTCCGTGGTGCTGTTCCTGATCGGTATCGTGGCGGTGATGTTCTACGCGACGGCCATCAGTGACACAGTAGGCCTCATCCAGAACCCGGTTCTGCCGCGTAACGAAGCGATTGTGGTATTCATGCTGACCATCGCAACCCTGATCAGCATCACCTGTAAAATCGATACCAGCGAAGTGCTGAATGCCAGCACCTTTAAATCCGGTATGAGCGCCTGCGTGTGCGTGCTGGGTGTGGCATGGCTCGGTGATACCTTCGTAAAAGCGCACATCAGCGATATCCAGACCGTTGCGGGTGACCTGCTGCACAACTACCCATGGCTGCTGGCGGTGGTACTGTTCTTTGCCGCTACCCTGCTTTATTCTCAGGCTGCCACGACCAAGGCGCTGATGCCTGCGGCTCTGATGCTGGGCGTAACGCCACTGACGGCCATTGCCTCGTTTGCTGCCGTTTCTGCCCTGTTCGTTCTGCCCACTTATCCAACCCTGCTGGCGGCGGTTGAAATGGATGACACCGGTTCAACCCGCATCGGTAAGTATGTGTTTAACCATGCGTTCCTGATCCCGGGTGTGGTCGCGATTACGCTGTGCGTGATCCTCGGCTTTATCATCGGCGGCGTCGTGCTGTAAACCATTTCGGGTTGTAAAAATAGTTAAAATCGGGCCGCTCTGCGGCCCGTTTCATTAATGACCAATCGCCTTGCGTGATATAGTGACCACTTTCGTGATGAGGAGGTCGACTTGTGAACACGTCTGATGCTGTTGTCGTATTGTGTACCGCCCCTGATGAAGCTTCCGCCCAGGATCTCGCCGCCAAAGTATTGGCCGAAAAACTGGCTGCCTGTGTAACCCTCCTCCCCGGAGCGACCTCCCTCTATTACTGGGAAGGCAAACTGGAGCAGGAGTATGAAGTCCAGATGTTGCTCAAAACCAACCCGGCAAACCAGCAGGCGCTTCTTGACTGCCTCAAATCTCATCATCCTTACCAAACTCCGGAACTGCTGGTATTGCCAGTGCTCCACGGTGATAACGATTATCTCTCATGGCTCAACGTTTCCTTACGCTGATCCTGCTGCTGTGCAGCACGTCAGTCTTTGCCGGGTTGTTTGACGCGCCCGGCCGTTCGAACTTTATTCCTGCCGATCAGGCATTTGTTTTCGATTTCCAGCAAAACCAGCATGACCTCAACCTCACCTGGCAGGTGAAAGAGGGCTATTACCTGTATCGTAAGCAGGTCAGTATCACACCCGCTCAGGCAAGCGTGGGCGCGCTGCAACTGCCTGCGGGAGAATGGCACGAGGATGAGTTTTACGGCAAAAGCGAGATTTATCGCCAGCACTTAAGCGTGCCCGTAACGGTGCAACAGGCAGACAAAGGCGCTACGCTCACCGTCACTTACCAGGGCTGTGCCGATGCAGGCTTCTGCTATCCCCCAGAAACCAAGGTCGTTCCGCTTAGTGAAGTTAAAGCGTCTGCCGCCAACGTTGCTCCTCTTCCTGCAGAGGTCAAGCGTGAAGGTGAGCCTGCGTCAGACCTCCCTTTCTCCGCGCTCTGGGCCTTGCTGATAGGTATCGGCATCGCCTTCACGCCATGCGTACTGCCGATGTACCCGTTGATCTCCGGGATAGTGCTGGGCGGAAAACAGCGTCTTAGCACCGCCCGCGCGCTACTGCTTGCCTTTATTTACGTGCAGGGAATGGCGTTAACCTATACGGCACTCGGCCTCGTGGTTGCGGCGGCCGGCTTACAGTTCCAGGCGGCTCTTCAGCACCCTTATGTCCTTATCGGCCTATCGGTGGTGTTTATCCTGCTGGCATTGTCGATGTTTGGCCTGTTCACCCTGCAACTGCCGTCTTCCCTGCAAACCCGCTTGACGCTGCTCAGCAACCGCCAACAGGGGGGTTCAGCGGGTGGCGTGTTTGCGATGGGAGCTATCGCCGGGCTGATTTGTTCGCCCTGCACCACTGCTCCGCTTAGCGCGATTCTGCTCTATATCGCCCAGAGCGGTAATATGTGGCTTGGCGGCGGTACGTTGTACCTTTACGCGCTTGGGATGGGTCTGCCGCTGATCCTGGTCACGGTATTTGGCAACCGCCTGCTGCCGAAGAGCGGGCCGTGGATGGAGACGGTGAAAACCGCGTTTGGCTTTGTCATTCTGGCGCTGCCGGTCTTCCTGCTGGAGCGTATTGTCGGTGACGTCTGGGGGATGCGCCTGTGGGCGATGCTCGGCGTAGCGTTCTTCTCCTGGGCGTTTATCGTCAGTCTGGGGGTAAAAAGCGCGTGGATGCGTCTGGTACAAATCGTCCTGCTCGCCGCTGCGCTGGTGAGCGTGCGTCCACTTCAGGATTGGGCATTTGGCACGCCAGTGGCTCAGAACCAGGCGCATCTGAATTTCATCCAGATTAAGAACGTGGATGATCTTAACCAGGCTCTGGCGCAGGCGCGCGGCAAACCGGTGATGCTCGATCTCTACGCAGACTGGTGCGTTGCCTGCAAAGAGTTTGAAAAGTACACCTTTAGCGACCCGCAGGTGCAAGGTGCGCTAAACGGGACCGTTCTGCTTCAGGCAAACGTGACCGCCAACAATGCGCAGGATAAAGCCCTGCTGAAGCAACTTAACGTGCTCGGGCTGCCGACCATTCTGTTCTTCAATCAACAGGGTGAAGAACAGCCAGGGCAGCGTGTAACCGGGTTTATGGACGCGGCGGCTTTCAGCGCGCATTTGCGCGATCGCCAACCGTAAACAACACTTTAAACGGGACAACCGTTGGGAATAACGGAGGAGAGAACCGTGCAACGCGAAGACGTACTGGGACAAGCCCTGCAATTACTTGAGATTCAAGGGATCGCCAGCACCACGCTTGAGATGGTAGCCGACCGTATCGATTACCCTCTGGATGAGCTTACGCGCTTCTGGCCCGATAAAGAGGCGCTGCTTTATGATGCCCTGCGTTACCTCAGCCAGCAGGTTGATATCTGGCGCAGGCAGCTGATGTTGAATGAAGAGCTGACCGCCGAACAGAAGCTGCTGGCACGCTATACCGCGCTGACGGAATGTGTAAGTAACAACCGCTATCCGGGTTGTCTGTTTATCGCCGCCTGCACGTACTACCCCGATCCAGGCCATCCGATCCATCAGCTGGCGGATCAGCAAAAACGGGCGGCGCACGACTTCACCCACGAGCTGCTGACAACGCTTGAAGTGGATGATCCGGCAATGGTGGCAAAGCAAATGGAGCTGGTGCTGGAAGGCTGCCTGAGCCGTATGCTGGTAAATCGTAGCCAGGCCGATGTGGATACCGCTCACCGCCTGGCAGAGGACATCCTGCGCTTTGCCCAGTGCCGCATGGGCGGCGCGTTGACCTAAGCCAGCACCCCAGCCCAGGCTGAGACAAGCAGGCACAATGCCATCAGCCGCTGAAATCGCACCATCGCCACGGTGGTGCGAAAGAATTGATTTACCGCCTTCCCCAGCCACGCCCAGCACATCAGACACACCACCGAGATGGCCAGGAACCACAGCGCCATCAGCGCTATATCCCGCAGCGCGTGCTCGCTTGCAGGGGCAAACAGGCTGACAACCGCCAGCGCCATCATCCAGGTTTTCGGGTTTACGATCTGCAACAGGGCTGCAGCTTGCGCGGTAAAACGGGTCTGCGTCTTCGCAGAGAGGTTTGCTGCAGGCGCGTTAAATAACTGCCAGCTCATCCAGCTTAGCCATAACACCCCTGCCCAGCTCATCATCTGACGAATCAGGGGGTACTGGCGAAGAACTTCCCCTGCACCGGCACCTGAAACCAGCACAATCATGCTCGCAGCCATGCATCCTCCAAGAATGGCCGGAACGGTTTTTTTGATGCCGAAGTGCTGGCTGTTGGTGAGAATGAGGATATTGGTCGGCCCTGGCGTTATCGAAGCGACAAAGGCAAACAGCAGAAAAGGTATTGTACTCACAGGTGGCTCCTTATTATCAGAGCCATCAATGTGCCGCTATTTTCTGGAAACGTCTGGAAGGTTTGTGCACAGCCGACGGTAATAGGCTGGCGATATACGGTATGCTCGCTGGAACCAGCGTCCAAGGTGGCTTTGGTCGGCAAAGCCTACCGCCGATGCCACATCCACGGGCAGCTCACCATGAGCCAGCAACTGGCGAGCTTTTGCAAGGCGTAGCTGAATAAGCCACGCATGCGGTGCCAGGTGAAACTCGCGTTTAAAACAGCGCGTCAGCGTGAAGCGGTCGGTTCCCGTCTCACGTGCCAGATCCGACAACCCGACGTTTTCGTCCATATGCGCGTAGAGGTAATCGCGTGCACGATGCGCGACGGCAGCGCTTTGCCGTTGAGACGGGAGCCGCTTACGCCAGTGGCAGTGGGCGGTGATCTGAGAGAGCAGATTATCCATCGCGCTCTGCTGAACGATTTTCATCTCCGCGTTATGCAGTGTGGCAAAGGTCTCACCGATGCTACGTACCAGCCGTGGCTCGCGCGTCAGCGTTTGAGAAAAGTGCAGTGAATAGCTGTCAGGCGTAGCGTCATATAATCCGCGCAGCGTACGTGTTAGCCACTGCTCATCCAGATAAAAGGTAAGATAGGTAAAGCCGCCTTCTACAGGTGCGTCACCATCATGGATCTCACCCGGTTCCAGTAAAAACGAATCCCCCGGTTGACTATGATGACGCACGCGGCGGCAGTGAAACTGTTGAGTACCCGAAAGGGTGATCCCTACCAGATAGCTGTCGTGCCAGTGCGGATCGTAGGCATGCCCTTCGAAGTGCGCTTTAATCGTCTCAATGCCCGTCTCTGCATGCTGACGCAGCTCAAGCCAGTCGTTCGCCATACTGCCCTCCTCTTACTATCAGCATTGCTGCAGTGAACGGGTTCTGTCTGGAAGATTTGTGCACTTTCGTCGCATAAACCGACAGATTGCCGCAAACTTAAGCAGTTGAACAGCTTTTCCCTAAATAATGTTGACGCTCGGGCAGGATTGCGGTTTAATGCGCTCCGTTGCCCGGATAGCTCAGTCGGTAGAGCAGGGGATTGAAAATCCCCGTGTCCTTGGTTCGATTCCGAGTCCGGGCACCACTATTTAAAGAACCCAGCCTATGGCTGGGTTTTTGCTTTTCTGCATCTATAAATCCCTTCTTCAGTATTCTTGTTTCTCTTTACCGTGGGATCGTACGATCTGCCATGCCCGGTGGCGCTGCGCTTACCGGGCCTACAGGTTTTGTAGGCCGGATAAGGCGAAGCCGCCATCCGGCATATTTTCTGGCGTGCAAAGCAAAAAACCCCGCACCTTACGGTACGGGGTTCTTCTTATTTAATGCCTGGCAGTTCCCTACTCTCACATGGGGAGACCCCACACTACCATCGGCGCTACGGCGTTTCACTTCTGAGTTCGGCATGGGGTCAGGTGGGACCACCGCGCTAAAGCCGCCAGGCAAATTCTGTTAATCTGTATCAGGCTGAAAATCGTCTCTTCGCCAAAACATCTTCGGCGTTGTAAGGTTAAGCCTCACGGTTCATTAGTATCGGTTAGCTCAACGCATCGCTGCGCTTACACACCCGACCTATCAACGTCGTCGTCTTCAACGTTCCTTCAGGAGACTTTAAGTCTCAGGGAGAACTCATCTCGGGGCAAGTTTCGTGCTTAGATGCTTTCAGCACTTATCTCTTCCGCATTTAGCTACCGGGCAGTGCCATTGGCATGACAACCCGAACACCAGTGATGCGTCCACTCCGG
>NZ_LNII01000064.1:0-483 GCF_001463365.1 Enterobacter sp. 50793107
ACCGGGCCGTCGACAGCCGGGGCCGCACTGTCGATTTTTATCTCTCCTCCCGTCGTAACAGCAAAGCTGCATACCGGTTTCTGGGTAAAATCCTCAACAACGTGAAGAAGTGGCAGATCCCGCGATTCATCAACACGGATAAAGCGCCCGCCTATGGTCGCGCGCTTGCTCTGCTCAAACGCGAAGGCCGGTGCCCGTCTGACGTTGAACACCGACAGATTAAGTACCGGAACAACGTGATTGAATGCGATCATGGCAAACTGAAACGGATAATCGGCGCCACGCTGGGATTTAAATCCATGAAGACGGCTTACGCCACCATCAAAGGTATTGAGGTGATGCGTGCACTACGCAAAGGCCAGGCCTCAGCATTTTATTATGGTGATCCCCTGGGCGAAATGCGCCTGGTAAGCAGAGTTTTTGAAATGTAAGGCCTTTGAATAAGACAAAAGGCTGCCTCATCGCTAACTTTGCAACAGTGCC
>NZ_LNII01000065.1:0-1467 GCF_001463365.1 Enterobacter sp. 50793107
CGGCGGAAGCTGACGTCCGGGGTCAGGTCTTTGTAATCCTTGCAGGCCAGCTCGCAGGTTTTGCACCCGGTGCAACGGCTGGAGTCAATAAAAAATCCATACTGGGTTGTCATCGGTTACTCCTTACGCCTTCTCGATCTGCACCAGATTGGTGTGCTGCGGGTTGCCTTTTGCCAGCGGTGACGGGCGATGGGTGGTCAACGTGTTGATGCATGAGCCGTGGTCGATCCGATCGCCGTTCATGTTGGCGTCGTGCCAGGCCCCCTGGCCCATCGCGCTGACGCCGGGCATGATGCGCGGGGTGACTTTCGCGGCAATGCGCACTTCGCCGCGGTCGTTAAACACGCGCACCATATCGCCGTTTTGAATACCGCGTTGTGCCGCATCAACCGGATTGAGCCACACCTCCTGACGGCAGGCGGCTTTCAGCACATCCACGTTGCCGTAGCTGGAGTGGGTGCGCGCCTTGAAGTGGAAGCCAAACAGCTGCAGCGGGTATGTTTTACGCTCTGGGGCATCCCAGCCGTCAAACGTTGAGGCGTACACCGGCAGCGGGCTGATGGTTTCATCTTTTTCCAGCTCCCAGGTGGCGGCAATCTCTGCCAGCTTGCTGGAGTAGATTTCAATCTTGCCTGACGGGGTTTTGAGCGGATGGGCATCTGGATCATCGCGGAATTTTTTATACGCCACGAAGTGTCCGTTGGGATCTTTGCGCTTATAAATGCCCATTTTTTTCAGTTCGTCATAGGACGGAAGCTGCGGATCTTTCGCCAGCATTTTGGCGTACAAATACTGCAGCCACTGTGCCTGTGTCCGGCCTTCGGTGAATTTCTGATGGATATCCGGCCCGAGGCGTTTCGCCACTTCGCTCATGATCCAGTAGATGGGCTTACGCTCAAACTTCGGCGCGGTGACGGGCTGCAGGAAAATCAGATAGCCCATATTGCCCGCATAATCGTTCGGGATGATGTCTTCCTGCTCGACGGTCATGAGGTCCGGCAGCAGGATGTCGGCGTATTTCGCCGAAGAGGTCATAAAGTTGTCGATCACCACGATGGTTTCGCACTTGCTTTCGTCCTGCAGAATATCGTGGGTCTTGTTGATGTCGGAGTGCTGGTTGATGATGGTATTACCGGCATAGTTCCAGATGGACTCCACTGTCAGACGGATGGACGGACTTGAAGTAGTTGACTCAACGCTACTTAAGGTCCTGATATGACTGACATTAATCATGATAACACTGTATATCCATCCAGTTTTTCCTCTGGGTCTCCCTATCTGTATCAGCAAGTCTACACCTCAAGCCCTGACACAAGGCTGACACAAATCAATCTACTCAGTGAATCGCCACGGATAATCTAGACACTTCCGAGCCGTTGATAATACTGGTTTTCATATTCTGTCGGTGACATCTGTTCGCTAGAACCATGCCGACGCTTACTGTTATAAAACATTTCGATGTAATCA
>NZ_LNII01000066.1:0-31818 GCF_001463365.1 Enterobacter sp. 50793107
TATTAATATCATGACATCGGCAAATAACGACGAAATAAAAAATCAATCCGATAACGAATTCTTAATTTTTAAAGTTTGGAGTTTCAATTATGAGCACTAACGAACGTATTCTGAGCCCCTTCACATTACCGAATGGCACCGAACTGAAAAACCGTTTGTTAATGGCACCCATGACCACCTGTACCGGCTATTACGACGGCACGGTCACCAGCGAGCTGGTGGAGTACTATCGGGCCCGTTCCGGCAGCATTGGTACCATTATTGTTGAATGCTGCTTTATCGATGATCTCGGCCTTGCGTTCCCCGGCGCGATTGGTATCGATAATGACGAGAAAATCGCCGGGCTGGCGAAAATCGCGGACGCCATTAAATCCAAAGGCTCGAAAGCCCTGCTGCAGATCTACCACGGCGGCCGTATGGTCGATCCAAAACTGATCGGTGGCCGCACGCCGGTTGGCCCAAGCGCCGTTGCCGCGCCGCGTGATGGGGCCGCCACGCCGGTTGCCCTGACCGGTGAAGAAGTGGAAGGCATGATCGGCAAGTTTGGTGAAGCCGTTCGCCGCGCTATCCAGGCCGGTTTCGACGGGGTTGAAATTCACGGCGCAAATACCTACCTGATTCAGCAGTTCTACTCCCCGAACTCTAACCAGCGCGACGACGAGTGGGGCGGCAGCCGCGATAACCGCGCTAAATTCCCGCTGGCGGTGCTGGATATCACGCACAAAATGGTGCGCCAGTACGCGGACGATGCGTTCATTATTGGCTACCGTTTCTCCCCTGAAGAACTGGAAGTCCCGGGTATCCGCTTTGAAGACACCATGTACCTGCTGGAAAAACTGGCGGCGCGCGGTGTGGATTATCTGCACTTCTCCGTGGGGGCGACCCTGCGTCCTTCCATTGTCGACACCCAGGACCCAACCCCGCTCATCAAAAAATATTGCGCCATGCGTTCTGAAACCCTGGCTCAGGTTCCGGTGATGGGTGTCGGCGGCGTGGTAAATGCCGCTGACGTTAACGAGGCGCTGGATAGCGGTTACGACCTGATTGCCGTGGGCCGCGCCACCATCGCTTACCCGGACTGGACTGACCGGATCGCGGCCGGTGAAAGCCTGGAGCTGTTTATGGACAGCACCAAACGCGAAGAGCTGAGCATTCCTGAACCACTGTGGCGCTTCTCGCTGGTGGAAGCGATGATCCGCGATATGAGCATGGGCGAATCAAAATTCAAACCAGGCATGTTCACTGAGAAGGTGCAGGACGATGTTAACGAACTGGTAATCAACGTTAGTCTGGAAACCGATCGCATCGCCGATATTGCGCTGGCGTCTGGCCCGAGCGAAGACGTTGAGTTTGTCACCAGCTTTGAAGAGATCCGCACCCGCATTCTGGACGCCAATACCCCGCACGTGGATGCCATCACGGGTGCAACCAGCCAGAGTGAAGCGGTGAAAAAAGCGGTCTCTAAAGCGATGCTGAAATCCAGCAAAGCGCTGGCGGCAGAAGAGGGCGCTGACCCGAACGCGACCCGCAGTGTGGATGTGGTGGTAGTGGGTAGCGGCGGTGCCGGTCTGGCCGCAGCCATTCAGGCCCACGATGAAGGCGCGAGCGTGCTGATTGTTGAGAAGATGCCAACCATCGGCGGGAACACCATCAAAGCTTCTGCCGGGATGAATGCCGCAGAGACGCGCTTCCAGCGGGTGAAAGGGATCCAGGACAGCAAAGAGCTGTTCTACCAGGAGAGCCTGAAAGGGGGCGGTAACAAGAATAACCCGGAACTGCTGCGCCGCTTCGTGGAGAATGCGCCGCAGGCGATTGAATGGCTGGCAACCCGCGGCATTATGCTGAATGACATCACCACCACCGGCGGGATGAGCATTGACCGTACGCACCGTCCAAAAGACGGCTCTGCGGTAGGCGGCTATCTGATCAGCGGCCTGGTGCGTAACGTCAACAAACGCAACATCGACGTAATGCTTGATACGTCTGTCAGCGACATCCTGTTCGAAAACGGCGAAGTCACCGGCGTGCGTCTGACCACAGAAGAGAACGAAACCCTCACCGTGACCACTAAAAGCGTCATTGTCGCCACCGGTGGCTTCAGCGCCAACAGCCAGATGGTGGTGAAATACCGCCCTGACCTGGAAGGTTTTGTCACCACCAACCACAAAGGGGCAACCGGCGGCGGTATCGCGTTGCTGGAACGCATCGGTGCCGGTACGGTAGATATGGGTGAAATTCAGATCCACCCAACCGTTGAGCAGAAAACCTCATACCTGATTTCCGAATCCATTCGCGGCGGCGGAGCGATTCTGGTGAACCAGCAGGGGAACCGTTTCTTCAATGAAATGGAAACTCGCGATAAAGTCTCGGCGTCAATCATCGCACTGCCGGAGAAATACGCGTATATCGTCTTTGACGAGCACGTTCGTGCCAAAAACAAAGCGGCGGATGAGTACATCGCCAAAGGCTTTGTGACCAGCGCCAGCTCGCCAAAAGCCCTGGCCGAGGCGCTGGGAATGGATTACCACGCTTTCCTGGCGACCCTTGAGCGCTACAACGGCTTTGTTGAAAAACAGCATGACGATGATTTTGGCCGTACCACCGCGCTGCGTGCGCCCATCAACGAAGGGCCGTTCTACGCCATTCAGATTGCGCCGGGCGTGCACCACACCATGGGCGGCGTGACCATCAACACCGAAACCTGCGTGCTGGACAGCAACCACAACGTGCTGCCAGGGGCGTTTGCGGCCGGTGAAGTGGTCGGCGGGATCCACGGCGGTAACCGTATCGGCGGTAACGCGGTGGCAGATATCATTATTTTTGGTACGCTTGCAGGACATCAGGCGGCTATGCGTTCGAAAAAGCAGTAAGACCCCTGTGTTGTATGCCGGATACGCGCAGCGTTATCCGGCATTTTCCCCGGCGGCGCGGTGCTTGCCGGGGCTACATCTGAGGACTCATGCTATGCCTGATGACCATCGCGTTTACAGTTATTCCGCCGTCCTGATGGGATCGCCCATTCTCCTCAAACTCTTTTCCCATGACGAAGCCCTCGCGTCCCGCGTATTTCGCTTAATCAAACAGTACGAAGATCTGCTTACCGTTAACCGTGCGCATTCGCAGGTGATGGATATCAACCATGCGGCCGGTCAGCATCCGGTTGCCGTCAGCCGTCCGGTGTTTGAGCTGATTCGCTGCGCGAAAGCGGCAAGCGTGCTAAAAGACAGCGCGTTTAACCTGGCCATCGGCCCGCTGGTGAAACGGTGGAAAATCGGCTTTCGCGGCGACAGCGTGCCGCCCGCTGAAGACATCGCCGCCTTGCTGGCGATTACCCGTCCTGAGGATGTGGTGCTGGACGAGGCCAGCAGTAGCGTCTTTTTGACCCAAAAAGGGATGGAGATCGACCTGGGCGCCATCGCCAAAGGCTATATCGCCGACAGGGTGCGGGATTATCTGCGCAAAGAGGGCGCTGAACTTGGGCTGATCAACCTTGGGGGCAATATCCAGACGCTGGGCTCGCCGGAGGGGGGCTGGAGCGTGGGGCTTAAAAAACCGTTTGCGGGTGATGAGCTGATCGGCGCGATGACGGTAGAGAACCGCTCCGTGGTGACGTCGGGAACCTATGAACGCTACTTTGAACAAAACGGCAGGCGCTACCACCATATCCTGGACCCGCGTACCGGGTATCCGCTGGATAACGAACTGGACAGCGTGACCATCATTTCAAACGATTCTATCGATGGGGATATCTGGACCACGCTGATGTACGGCATGGGCGTGGAGAAGGGCTGCGCGGTGCTGCGCGCGCGTCCTGATATTGAAGCGATCTTTGTGACCAAAACAAAAGAAGTGGTGCTCTCGTCAGCGCACCACTTCCGCTTTACTTTACTGGATAATAGTTACCGCATTACTGACAGTACTGTTTGAGCAGGCCTGTCTGCTCGGGCTGGAGTCGGTAACGATATACCGGGCGCCCGGTAGCGCCGTAGTGAATGCTGGTGAACAGGATATTGATTTGCGCCAGCCAGATCAGATATTTACGGCAGGAGACGCGCGAGATATTCACTGCACTGGCCAGGTCATCGGTGGAAAACTCGGTCTCCGGGTGAGCGTCAATCCACTGGCAGATGGTGCGCAGCGTTTGCGGCGTTAACCCTTTTGGCAGCTTTTTGCTGTCTGCCAGCTCCGGCGCGCCGCCGTGGATCAGCCTGTCGACGTCCGCCTGCTCATAATACTGGTGCGAGCCCATCAGGCTGTGCTTTGCCTTCCAGCCGTTCAGCGCCTCTTCAAAGCGCGGGAACTGGAACGGTTTAATCAGATAATCCACCACGCCGTAATGGATAGAGGTCTGGATTGTCGCGGCGTCCGCAGCCGAAGAGATCATAATGACATCGATCGGGCGACCGGAGGCGCGGATCACTGGCAGCAGATCCAGCCCGTTATCCTGCTGCATATAGACATCCAGCAGCACCAGATCAACCGGCTGGGCAGGGTTGTTAATAATGGCCTCGGCCTGGTTCAGCGTGGAGGCGACGCCGCAGCAGCTAAAGCCTTCAACACGGTTAACATACAGACGGTTGAGGTCGGCTACCATGGCGTCATCATCGACAATTAATACATTTATCACGCGATATTCCTCTCGCTATCCCAGGGGATGTGAACAAAAAATTGGGTAAATACGCCAGGTTCAGATTCGACGGTGATATCACCGCCCAGGTTCTGAATTTGCTGGCGGGCAAGGAACAGCCCAACGCCCCGGTTTTCACCTTTTGTTGAGAAGCCTTTAGTAAAAATAGTCTCCAGCTGGGCGGGATCAATTCCCGGGCCGTCATCGCTGACTTCACAGCTGAGCCAGCCATTCTGATAGTGCAGCAGCAGGGTGATTTCGCCTTCCGGCTGGCCCTCCATCGCGTCCAGCGCGTTTTCAATCAAGTTACCGAGCACGGTAACCAGCACCGCGACCTGCTCTTCGTTGGCGGTATCCGGTATCTGGCACTCATCCGCCAGGGTGAGGGTGATCCCCGCTTCTTTCGCCCGGTTGATTTTACCCAGCAGGAACCCGGCAATCACCGGGGATTTCACCTTGCTCTGGATGGTGCCAATGTCCGTCTGATAATTGTGCGCTGTCTGCAGGATGTACTCTTCCAGTTTGTCGTAGCGCTTGATATGCAGCAGGCCTAGGATCACGTGCAGTTTGTTCATAAACTCGTGCGTGTGGGCGCGCAGGGCGTCGACGTAATTCACCATGCCGTCGATGCGCTGCATCAGCTGGCTGATTTCGGTTTTGTCGCGGAAGGTGGTGATGGCGCCTATCACTCGCTCCTGACTTTTCACCGGCACCATGTTGCACAGCAGCAGCCGGCCGTTGCAGCTGATCTCCTGATCCTGACGCGCGATGCCCGTCTTTGACACCTCACGCAGGCTGGCCAGCAGGGGCGCGCTGGCGTTTTCGGTCTGCTTGCCGGAGGGCAGGAGCAATATCTCTCTGGCGGTGTGGTTTATCATCGTCACGCGGCCATGAATATCGACCGCTAACACTCCTTCGCGCAGCGACTGCAGCATCGCCTGCCGTTGCTCAAAAAGCGCGGAGATTTCATACGGCTCCAGCCCGAACAGGATGCGTTTCAGAACGCGAACCAGTCCCCAGATCGCCATGGAGCTCATAAAGATACTGAACAAAATGGTCCAGACGGCGTTGAGTCGCCCGCGGGCGATCTGGTCTTCCACTTTTTTTAGCGAGATGCCGACCACCACCACGCCGATCTGCTCGTGCTGGCTGTCATACACGGGCGTAAATACGCGAAGGGCTTCCGCGAGCGCGCCCCGGTTAACGGAGACGTTCTCTTTCCCTTCCAGCGCCGGGTTCAGATCGTCGCCGATAAAATGCAGGCCAATCAGCGCTTCGTTCGGGTGCGAATAGCGAATACCGCGCATGTCGGTGACCACGGTCAGCAGCAGGTCGTTGCGTTTTGTAACGCCCTGGGCGATGGGCTGGATGATATCGGCTTGCGGCGGTTGCATCAGGCCGCGCTGGATCTCCGGGCTGTTCGCCAGCGTTCGGGCAATACCCAGCGCCGTATCTTTGACGTCATCGCGGGTTGCCCGGGTGATCTGCACTGAATAGAGCGCAAAGACCAGCAGCAGCACAGAGGCGATGATCGCGCACACCATCAACGTGACCAGCGTGTTCAGTTTCATGGGGCGCTTGCGCGTCTGGGGAAAGGGCTGCAAATCGCTCATCAACACTCCGCGATGAAGAAGAAAGGGGTAATTATCGCCGATGACGCGCTTTTCTTAAAGCTGTGTAAAAGCATGCATTTGCTCCGCTTTTCGTGACCCTCCTCGCATGTCATCCATATAAAACACTTTATAGTGTGTGGGTACTCATAATAAGGAGGCTGTTTATGAGCATTATGCTTACCGGTTCGGTCAAGGAAAGACGGCACGCCAGCACGATGAATATCGATAGATTGTCCACGCTGGACATGCTGAAAGTCATTCACCAGGATGATGCACTTATCTCCGCTGCAATCACCCCTTTTTTACCCATTATTGCCCGTGTGGTGGATAACGCCGCCGCGACCCTGAGCCACGGGGGGCGTCTGGTTATGGTTGGCGCGGGGCCGTCTGGCTGTGTGGCGAAACAGGCGGCGGATGAGTATGCCCCGGGTAAAACCCCGGTGATTGCCATCACGGCGGACGACGATGCGACAAGCTACGAGCGCGGCGTTGCCGACCTGCAGGCGATTAACTTTGGCGAGCACGATATGATGCTGGCGGTCACCGTAAGCGGAAAAACGCCGTGGGTCTGGGGCGCCATGCGGCATGCGTGGTCGCTCGGTTCACCGGTGGCGGTGATTACCGATAATGCGCAAAGCGAAGCGGCGCAGCTGGCAAGTATGGTGATTGCGCCAGAGCTGGGCCCGGATGTGGTTGCCGGGTATCTGAACACCAAAGCGGCCATCGCGCAGAAAATGATCCTCTCTATGGTGACCACCGGGCTGGCCGTCCGCACCGGGCGGGTTTACAGCAACCTGCGCGTGGATCTGGAGGCGAGCAGCACCCAGTGGGCTGAACGGCAAATCGCGATAGTGATGGAAGCGGGGGGATGCACCCGAGCGGTAGCAAAAGCCGCGCTGGAGAGCTGTAACCATAACTGCAAAACGGCGGTGCTGATGGTGCTGACCGGGCTGGATGCCTGGAAAGCGCATGAGTTGCTTGCGCAGAACAACGGGTTCATTCGGGTGGCGTTGCAGGAGGCACCGTAATAGAGAGCGCAGGAATAAAAAAAGGCCGCGATTGCGGCCTTTGGTGTTTTGGGGGATTAGAACTGGTAGGTCATGCCTACGCCAACGATGTCATCGGTGGAGATGCCATTGGCTTCGTAGAAGCGATCATCGTTATCCAGCAGGTTGATTTTGTAATCAACATAGGTGGAGAAGTTTTTATTGAAAGTGTAGGTCATGCCAACATCGATATAATTCACGAGATCAACATCACCGTGCTGGCCCTGAGGATTACTGCGGTTACCTGGGTAAGTCATGTCTTTACCCTTAGAGTAAACCCATGCCAGGGATGGACGCAGACCGAAGTCGAACTGATATTGTGCTACTGCTTCGAAGTTCTGAGTTTGATCCGCGATACCATAATCACCATATGGCGTCATATTGCGAGTTTCAGCATACATCATCGCCAGATAGATGTTGTTAGCATCATATTTCGCACCCAGAGTCCATGCTTCTGCTGTTTTACCGCCCGCGTAACGAGCGCTGTATTTCTCACCGTAACCTTCTTGTTTGTTGCTACGATCAGAGGAAGAATATGCCGCACCCAGGCTCAGGCCGAAATCGAAATCATAGGTGGTAGACATACCGAAGCCGTCGCCATTCTGGAAACGCACGTCGTCATGACCATTTTTGGTTCCTTCCTGATCTTCTGTCGCGTCCTGACCTTCATTCGCGCCCTGATATTGCAGCGCAAAATTCAGACCTTCAACCAGACCAAAGAAATCCGTATTACGGTAGGTCGCCAGACCGTTAGCACGGCCATTCATAAAGTTATCAGTCCAGGTGTAGGAATCACCACCAAATACCGGCAGCATATCGGTCCAGGCTTCTACGTCATAGACGACACCATAATTACGGCCATAATCAAATGAACCGTATTCGCCATATTTCAGACCCGCATAGGCCAGACGGTTAAAGGATTTATCACCGGAGGACTCAGTATTATTTGCGTAGGTTTTATATTCCCACTGGCCGTAACCGATCAGATCGTTGGTGATCTGAGTTTCACCTTTGAAGCCAACCTGCACATAGGTTTCATCGCCATCGTCGCCAGGGTTGTCAGAGAAGGTATGACGTGCATCGACTTTACCGTACAGGTCAACTTTATTACCGTCTTTATTGTACATCTCAGCGGCATTTGCTGCGCCAGCCATCAATAACGCGGGTACAAGAATGGCCAATACTTTTCTTTTCATTATATATTCCCTTTAGAGATAATTTATATGAATATATGTAATCACGCTCCGCAACTACAGCGTCGATACTATTCCAGGAGAGGGGGTTTAAGTTCAATAATAAATGTAATTAAATGGGTAAAAATATTACTAAATATTTCTAAGTGTCGCTTTATTTTTCTCGTGAATTATAATTTGAAATATATATTGGTTAATTATTGTTAAGTATTTTTCGTGGTTATTTTATAAATTCTATTATTAGCCTTAATTATATTTCTCCGAATTAAACACTCACCAGTCGTCCTCTTCTGTAACCTTGCCCAGGATCAACTTAAGGCAAACTGAGCGTCAGAAACCTTCACACAGCACAGGGTTTAATGCCAAAATGTGACAGTTGTCACAAAACTAAAGTAAGCATGTGCAAACGGTACGGCAGTGACCGTGGAGTGAAAGATGGAACGAAAAATCGAACGCAGCCTGGGAGGCAAACTGGCCCTGTGGGTGTTTTACGCTTTTTGCGGTTACTTTGTCTGGGCGATGGCCCGGTATGTTTGGGTCATCAGTAAAATACCGTCGCTGCCGAATGCAGCAGTGGAAGGGGATTTGGGTTCGACCAGCGGCAAATGGCTTGGGGCATTGCTGGGGTTTCTGGTGCTGGGCACGGTCGGCCTGATCCTGGGTGGGATTGCGTGGTACACCCGTCCCCGTCAGGACAACTCGTGATAGCGTCCGGGAAAGTTGCTATTGTAACCATTTTAACAACAGGACGTGATGATGGAACTTACGCAGTGGCAGCAACGTTTTGAGCGCTGGCTCGGGGAAAACCATACCACCGACGACACCGCGCATGATATTTCCCATTTTCGTCGCGTCTGGATGACGGCGCAAAAAATCCTGGCTAACCAGGCGGTCGAGCCGCTGGTGATCCTGACCGCATGCTATTTCCATGATATTGTCAGCCTGCCGAAAAACCATCCTGAACGCGGCCAGTCATCCCAGCTGGCAGCGCGTAAAACGCGTGAGATCCTGCATCGCGACTTCCCGGACTTTCCCCCCGCGCATTATGACGCCGTGGCGCATGCTATTGAGGCGCACAGCTTCAGCGCCGGGATCGCGCCGCAGAGTCTGGAAGCGAAAATTGTGCAGGATGCTGACCGGCTGGAAGCGTTAGGGGCAATTGGCCTGGCGCGCGTGTTTGCCGTTTCTGGGGCGCTGGGCGTGCCGCTTTTTGACGCACACGATCCCTTTGCTGACGCGCGAACCCTTGATGACCGGGCGTTTGCTCTCGACCATTTTCAGACCAAGCTGCTGCGCCTGCCTGATACAATGCAAACAGAAATGGGGCGCGAGCTGGCACGCCAGAACGCCGATTTTCTCATCCAGTTTATGGCAAAACTGAGTGCCGAATTACAGGGTGACTGCCTGGGGCTGGATAGCCAGGTACTGAGCCGCTTCCGCCGCAGTTTGCACCGTTGAACTGTGGTAATCTGTTTCCAGTCTTTATTGTCCGGTTAAAAGAATGCAGGAAAATCGATCAGTGAGTGAGCCCGCACCTGAGCAGGCTGAGAAATCAACGGCAACGGTGCAGGCGCTGCTGCGCCAGCTGCTGGATATCTATGATGCCAAAACCCTCGCCAGCCAGCTCATGGCACACGGTGAGGGCCACTGGAGCCCGGCAATCATAAAGAGACTTATCACCAGCGAGCGGGCAGGGCATCGCCTGAGCGACGGCGAGTTTCGTTATCTGCAAACATTGCTTCCGCGTCCTTCCGCCGCCCATCCCCACTATGCCTTCCGCTTTATCGATCTGTTTGCCGGTATCGGGGGCATTCGACACGGATTTGAAGCCATCGGCGGACAGTGCGTCTTCACCAGCGAGTGGAACAAACACGCGGTCCGCACCTATAAAGCCAACTGGTATTGTGACCCCGACGCGCATCAGTTCAACGCGGATATCCGCGATGTCACGCTGAGCCATAAAAGCGGCGTGAGCGATGAAGAGGCGGCAGAGCATATTCGCCAGAACATCCCGGCGCATGACGTACTGCTGGCGGGCTTCCCGTGCCAGCCATTCTCGCTCGCTGGGGTATCGAAGAAAAATGCCCTCGGACGTGCCCACGGTTTTGCCTGCGATACGCAGGGAACCCTGTTTTTTGATGTCGCCCGTATTATCGATGCCCGCCGTCCGGCCATTTTTGTGCTGGAAAACGTCAAGAATTTAAAGAGTCATGACGGCGGTAAAACCTTCCGCATTATTATGCAGACGCTGGATGAGCTGGGCTACGACGTGGCGGACTCCCAGAATATGGGTGCCGATGATCCGAAAATCATTGACGGGAAATATTTCCTGCCCCAGCACCGGGAACGTATTGTGCTGGTCGGATTCCGCCGCGATCTCAACCTGAAAGGTGATTTTACCCTGCGGGATATCCCGTCGCTCTATCCGGCGCGCCGTCTGTCCGTCGCCGATCTTCTGGAGCCCGCCGTCGACGCGAAATTTATCCTCACCCCGGTGCTGTGGAAGTACCTCTATCGCTATGCCAAAAAGCATCAGGCAAAAGGCAACGGTTTTGGTTTTGGCCTGGTCAACCCGAACGATCCGCACTGTGTCACCCGCACCCTGTCCGCGCGCTATTACAAAGACGGTGCGGAGATCCTGATCGATCGTGGCTGGGACAAAGCGCTGGGCGAGAAAGACTTTGATAACCCTGAGAACCAGCGTCATCGTCCACGTCGCTTAACCCCACGCGAGTGCGCGCGGCTGATGGGGTTTGAGACGCCGCAGGGGTACAGCTTCCGCATTCCGGTCTCTGATACGCAGGCCTACCGACAGTTTGGCAACTCGGTGGTGGTGCCCGCCTTTGCGGCGGTGGCGAAACTGCTGTCCTCACGCATTAAACAGGCGGTTGCCCTGCGCCAGAGTGAGGCCGTCAATGACGGATGTGCACAATAAGGCGACGCGCAGTAAAAACATGCGTGCCATCGGTACGCGTGATACGGCGATTGAGAAACGCCTCGCCGGGCTACTGACTGAGGCAGGCTTTGACTTTCGGGTGCAGGATGCCGCACTTGCCGGGCGTCCTGATTTCGTCATTGATGCCTATGAGTGCATTATCTTTACCCACGGCTGCTTCTGGCACCGTCACGACTGCTATCTGTTTAAAGTCCCGGCGACGCGCACCGATTTCTGGCTGGAGAAGATTGGCAAAAACGTCCAGCGCGATCGGCGGGATATCGCCACGCTTGTCGAACAGGCATGGCGGGTGCTGGTGGTGTGGGAGTGTGCGCTACGCGGCAGACTGAAGCTGAACGATCGGGATCTGACCGAACGGCTGGAAGAGTGGATCTGCGGCGGCGGTCAGACCGCGCAGATCGACACTCAGGGCATTCATCCGTTTACGGTTTCTCCACCTGACACGGCACCACCTCAGGCTTAGCGGGCAGCAGGTATTTCCCCAGCGTGACCAGCACCACGGCAAACACAATTACGCCCAGCGCCAGCCATTCAACCGGCGACAGCGTTTCACCGCCGAGTCCCGTTCCCAGCAGCACGGCCACCACCGGGTTAACGTAGGCGTAGCTGGTGGCGACCGCCGGAGAGACGTTACGAATGAGGAACATGTACGCATTAATGGCAATGATGGAGCCAAACAGCGCCAGATAACCCACGGCGAGGAAGCCAGACAGATCCGGCATGGTTGTCAGCGTTTCGCCCGTCAGCATGGAGGCAATCAGCAGCACAATGCCTGCGGCAAGCATCTCAATGGCGCCTGCCATCATGCCGGACGGCAGCTCAATACGCGAACCGTAGACGGAGCCAAACGCCCAGCTCATGGATCCGATAAGGATAATCACGGCCCCCCACGGGTTACCGCTCAGGTTACCGCCGCTGTTGAGCAAAATGATCCCGGCGAGCCCAATTCCAATCCCCAGCCATTCCAGCTTGCGGGTGCGAATGCCGAAAAGACGGCTAAAGCAGAGCGTGAACAGCGGGACAGTGGCGACCACCACCGCCGCGATACCGGAGGGCACGTTCTGATGTTCAGCAACCGTGACAAAGCCGTTGCCCACGGCCAGCAGCAGCAGGCCAATCAGCGCCGCATTCAGCATCGGGCGCAGCGGAGGGAGTTTATGTCCGCGCAGCAGCAGGAAGGCCATCAGCAGGACGCCAGCCGAGAGAAAACGGATACCCGCCATCATCAGCGGAGGCCAGCTTTCCACCCCAATGCGAATGACGAAGTAGGTTGACCCCCAGATGATATACAGCGAAAAGAGCGCCCCGATGAGCGGTAGTAAGTGCCGAAAACGCATAGTCCCTCACGACGAAATAAAAAGTTCGCTCATAGTAAACGCCAAAACTACCGGGCTGGCGAGCCCTTTAATTGTGTAGTTGCTGTGAAATTTTTGTTGACGCAATGTGCCTGTTTCCGGGTGTGCGGTTTTGTTCCATACTATTCACTTAATTAGCAAAAAAAGAAGGATAGTCATTTTGGCGGGAAGTAGCTTATTAACATTGCTGGACGACATTGCCACCTTGCTGGACGACATTTCCGTTATGGGAAAACTGGCGGCGAAGAAAACAGCAGGGGTTCTGGGGGATGATTTATCGTTAAATGCGCAACAGGTAAGTGGGGTGCGGGCTAACCGTGAGTTGCCGGTAGTATGGGGCGTGGCGAAAGGCTCATTCCTCAACAAGGTGATCCTGGTGCCGCTGGCGCTGCTGATCAGCGCCTTTATCCCCTGGGCGATTACGCCGCTGCTGATGATTGGCGGCGCATTTTTATGCTTTGAAGGGGTAGAGAAGGTGCTGCACTCCTTCGCCGCGAGGAAGAAGCACGACACGCCAGAAATGCGCCAGCAGCGTCTGGAAGCACTGGCTGCGCAGGATCCAAAAACCTTCGAACGCGATAAAATCAAGGGCGCCGTTCGTACCGACTTTATTCTGTCGGCGGAGATTGTGGCCATTACCCTAGGTATCGTGTCTGAATCGCCGCTGCTGAATCAGGTGCTGATCCTCTCCGGGATCGCCATTCTGGTGACGGTGGGGGTCTACGGCCTGGTAGGGCTTATCGTTAAACTCGATGACATTGGCCTCTGGCTGGAAGCGAAATCGAGCGCGGTAGCTAAAGGGATTGGTAAAAGCCTGCTGGTGCTCGCCCCGTGGTTGATGAAGAGTCTTTCCGTGGTGGGGACGCTGGCGATGTTCCTTGTCGGCGGTGGGATTGTGGTACATGGTATTGCGCCGCTGCACCATGCGATAGAACATTTTGCTGCACAGCAGGGCGCCGTGGTGGCGGCCATTCTGCCTACGCTGCTTAATCTGGTGCTGGGCTTTATTGTGGGCAGTATCGTGGTCGCCGCAGTGAAGCTGGTTGAAAAGCTGCGCGGTACGGCGCACTAATTGTTACCCGCGCCAGGATGCAAAAAGGCCATTCCTCGTCTAAATTGAAACAGTTTCACCCTGATACAGGAGGCAGGTATGGTCTTTTTGGTCAGTGATGAAGTTAAGCCTAAGAAGGGCGGCCCACGTATGATTGTCACCGGTTATTCCAGCGGAATGGTGGAGTGTCGGTGGCATGACGGTTACAGCATCAAGCGGGAAGCGTTTCGTGAAGATGAGCTTCTGCCGGGTGACGGGCGGCAAACGCGTGACAAGGCTTAATCACTTAACGCCCGGCCTTGCCGGGCGTTTTTATATCAAGTATCGGGTGTAAGGAAGCGATCAGGGAGTATGTGTGCAGCGTGATACCTTTGTTGTAAGACGAACTTTTCTGCAATGGCTGCATAAGCGTAGCAATCCAGGTGCGATTGTTAATCTCTGTTTTCTGGTGGTACTGGTTTTTTCGACCCTCCTCACCTGGCGTGAAGTGGTGGTGCTGGAAGATGCCTATATCTCAAGCCAGCGCAACCATCTGGAAACGGTGGCCACGTCGCTGGACAGACAGCTTCAGTTCAGCGAGGACAAACTGCTTTTTTTTCGCCAGAGCATGCGCGATGCGCTCCAGACGCCGCTGGCGTTTGATGTCCTGCGTGCAGCGGTGACACGCTTCAATGCAGACCGGTCTCGTCCTTTCTGGCAACTTGCCGTGGATACAAAACGTACGCTGCCCATCAACGGCGTATCGGATGCCTTTGTTGAAAAGACCACGCTGCTTAATCGCGACGATGAACTTCTCGATAATGAAGTGTCTGCTGCGCTTGAAGTGGGGTATTTGCTCAGGCTGGCCTCACCGGTCATGCGCAGCGAAGAACGTGTGGTCTATGTCTCCCGCGCCGGGTTTTACCTCTCCACGGAGACAGCGACACAGACTGCCGATATTATCCCGCGCTATTACCATCTGGTGACCCAGCCCTGGTTTACGCAGCAAACGGAACGTAACAACCGTGCGCGCGCGGTGTTGTGGTTTATCACCTCGCCGTCAACCTGGACGGGCAACGAGCGCATGATCACCGCCAGCGTACCCATCTATTTTGACCATTACTGGTACGGCGTGGTGGCGATGGATTTTTCTCTCAATACCATGAAACGGATGCTGGCCGACGCGACGGATGACCACGCCGAGGGCGAATATCAGCTGTATGATACCCGGCTCAATATGATTGCCTCTTCTGAAGCGTCCACAAGCGAGGCCAACCATTTTGATGAGCGTGAAACGGCACAGATTGCGCATGCTATTGAGAACAATACCGGCGGCGGGATCCGGCTCGGCAGCCGTTTTGTCAGCTGGGAGCGGCTCGACCATTTTGACGGGGTTATCCTGCGGGTGCATACCCTGCATGAAGGGGTAAAAGGCGACTTCGGCAGCATCAGTATCGTGCTGGCGCTCCTGTGGGCGCTCTTCACCGCCATGCTGCTGATCTCCTGGCTGGTGATCCGCCGGATGGTCAGCAACATGTACACGCTCCAGCACTCGTTGCAGTGGCAGGCCTGGCACGATCCGCTCACCCGCCTCCATAACCGTGGGGCGCTGTTTGAGAGGGCAAAAGCGCTGGCAGGGCAATGTCAGGCGCAGTCGCTGCCGTTCTCGGTGGTGCAGATCGATCTCGATTATTTTAAAAGCATCAACGACCGCTTCGGCCATCAGGCCGGAGATAAGGTGCTGTCCCATGCGGCGGGGCTGATTGCCAGCGCCCTGCGTAAGAACGACGTTGCCGGGCGCGTGGGCGGGGAAGAGTTTTGCGTGGTCCTGCCGGGTATCGGGCTGGAGGAGGCGAGAGCGGTGGCGGAACGCATACGCTCACGCATCGACAGCAAAGAGCTCCTGGTGAAAAAAAGTACGACGTTGCGTATCAGCGCGTCGATGGGGGTCAGCTGCGCGCAGGAGAAGGGGAATTATGACTTCGAACAACTGCAGTCCATTGCGGATGCCCGGCTGTATCTGGCAAAACAGCGCGGCCGCAACCAGGTGGTGTGGGACGATCACGACAGAAAGTGATCCAGCCCTTCATGCCAGCCCGCCGGTCCTGCTTGCTGCGTGTGATACACCCGGGCAGGGTTATCGTCGCGCAGCGTGATGCCCTGGCGGTTAATGCCCTTGATCACCACCGCGAAGTCGACGCTGTCGAGCAGGGGCGCATCATTCGGACCATCGCCCAGCCCGAGCGTCGTGGGCATGATGCCTTCCTGTTCGCGATACTGCGCAATGAGCCAGTTCACCGCCACGTCCTTTCCGCAGCGGGCGTCCAGAATGTGCCAGAAGCGGGCACCCTGCAGGCATTTCAGACCGCGCTGCGCCAGCTCCTCTTCAAACTGCACCATTTTCTCATCGGTGTCGCGCCAGATGAGCGTGACAGAGGCTTCATGTTTACGCGCAAGCGTGGAACGATAGCGGCTCAGCCCCGTCCATTCGCCGATCACCCGGTCATCGACATCGTCAAAGGTGGTGAATTTATACCCTGCCTGCAGGCGGATTTGCTCGATGTACGGGCGAATGTCGCGGTGGAGCATTCCCATAGTATGGCGCTGCGCCTTTTCCCAACGGACATCGGGTTGGATGACTGCGCCGTTTTCGGCAATAAAAGGTAACCCCTCGAGGCCCAGATCCTGCTGAATATCCTGCATCTCCGCTGCGGTTTTGCTGCTGCACAGAATGAGCGGTACCTGAAAATCCTGCAGCTTATCCAGCCAGGGCATTGCCGGCTGCCAGGCGTAGGTATGAATATCCAGCAACGAACCATCCAGGTCGGAAAAAACCAGCAGGCTGTCCTGCAGGGAAGGCCGTGCAGCTCCCGATTGCGAATAGCGCTTCATCTAAGAATATTCCTAAAAAAATAGGACTGTCGGAAGGGAAACGCGCGGAACCGATCCCGCCAAACCCGCATTCGACGTACCTTGCTGCTCATAACAAAAATTCACGTTTAAAAAATATAATATTCGCCACGAGAATATATGCTTGTCAGGCAAAATCGTTGAGGATAGTGTTTCGACTACATCAGATTTCCTGGTGTAACGAATTTTCAAGTGCTTCTTGCATAAGCAAGTTTGATCCCGGCCATCCCCATGACCGGGATTTTTTTCGCCCTAACGATTCGCTTCAGACACGCTAAAGTCATGGATATCAAGCTCGAAGGCCTCGGCCAGTTCACGGTAGGTGTGATAATCCCTTCCGTTGACGATGACCCGGTCAGAGTTGTCATCCGTACGACGAACTTCTGACTCACTGATCTCATTGATGGCGGCCAACAGGGCATCGACATCCACCTCGACCTCGCGTTTGATGGTGTCGCTGTACTCTTTATCGGTCTTCATTTTGGGGTCCTCATTCAACCGTGTCCAACATTGATTATAGACTGAACACAAAAACGCCATTCGCGCGCCGTGGCGATGTGTGTTTTTGCGTTTTGTTCTACACTGGCTCAAAACCACAGGAGGAACGTATGAAGGTTAACGATCGGGTTACTGTCAAAACGGACGGTGGACCGCGCCGCCCGGGGGTGGTACTGGCAATTGAAGAGTTTAGTGAAGGTACAATGTATCTGGTATCACTGGAAGACTACCCGCTCGGCATCTGGTTCTTTAACGAACTGGGGCATCCGGATGGCATCTTTGTGGAAAAAGCGGAGTAACACGGCATCGGGTGCCCGACAGCGCCCGTAAAAGCAAAAATCTCTGGCCAGGCCAGAGATCGTGTAGGGTACTCAAGGTCTTATGCAACTAACGCATGTTGACGAAAATCCCGTTCGTCACATTATCGGTCAGGCGGACAACGTGGTAGATCACTTGCTTATTATGGGTTTTAATCTTCCTTTTAATATTTCCTTTATGTGACGAAACGGTTTTCGCTTTAATATTCATCTGGTCTGAAATTTGAATCGTTCCTTGCCCGGCCATCCACATTCGCAGCATGCTTGATTCAGTTCTGCTTAATGATAGGGTGGGTAAGTTAACCGCTCCTACATTCTTAACTTCCTTATTCAAATAATCCCCCAGAATGTCATCCAGCGACTCTGGTTTTATCGATTTAGAACTGATCAATAAATTTTTACGGACTAACAAATACTCATCGAAATGGATATTTGCGATCGCCATAAAAACAATAAACAGGGTTTTAGGATGCTGATTAATGATTTGCTTAATGTGCTGACTGTTGGCTGGATCGTGAATGAAACAGTCCTCATTAATAAACACCACGCCTGGTTTGAGTTCATCACAAGCGGCTGCGAGCTCCTCAACGGTGTGTGCGTCGTTGATGTCTCTCTTTCTTACCCCTCTGCTTGCCAGATACCCGGTTAACCCTAGCCGGGTGTAGCTGCATAAATCCATAATGATCGTTGACATGGCATACCCTCACTCAATGCGTAACGATAATTCACCATCTGCCTGAGAGCTCATAAACAGCCATACGGGATGGAAAAAATTAATAAACCTGTGAGCATGACAAAGACTTTCAGGCGGACTCACTATCCCGTAAAGTTACGTATAATTTGCCAGGAATCATCTTAAAGTAAAGTAAATATTAAGTATTGTGAGGTGGTTAGAAACAATTAAACCGCGTCAGATATATCCTGGAAGATGTTTTTCGTGTTTTATTTTAGGAATATCCTCAGAAAGACAATATCAACTGTGAGGACTATTATTTACGTGGCAGCTCGCTGACAATATCCGCTAAGAGGTTGAATATCTCGCCGAATAAATGCTCACAGAAGGGGGCGATAAGTGGCATTAGCAATGACATTAATAAAATTCCCACCGTCAGCGTCAGCGGAAAACCAATGACGAACACCGACAGTTGCGGGGCCATGCGGTTGAGTAAACCCAACGCCAGGTTCACGGTCAGGAGCAGGGTGATGATCGGCAGCGCCAGCATCAATCCGTTGAGGAACACCAGCCCTGCGGCGCGGGTGAGTGCCAGGAACGCATTGCTGTTAACCGGGTTTTCCCCAATGGGCAGCGTGTGGAAGGTGTCCACCAGCATGGAGATGAGCCACAGATGGCCGTTAAATGACAGGAAAAGCAGCATCGCCAGCATATCGATAATGCGCGCCAGCACCGGCATGTTGAGGTGGCTGCCGGGGTCGACAAACGTGGCGAACGATAGCCCCATCTGCAGGCCGATCAGTTCCCCGGCGGTGCGCACGGCCGCAAAGGCCAGTTGCATGGTAAAACCAACCGCGACGCCAATCAGAATTTGCTGCAACGCCACCCATACCGCATTGGCCGAGAAGATCGGAATATTCACCGGAGGCAGGGAAGGGGCAACGATGATGGTGATGATGATGCCCAGCCCCACTTTGACCCGCTTCGGGATCGCTTTCTCGCTCAGAATCGGGGCGGTGGTGATCAGCGCCAGGATGCGCAGCATGGGCCAGAAATAGACCCCAAGCCACTGAATCCACTGGTCGCTGGTAAAATGGAGCATCGTCGCGTCAGCCGATGATGTACGGCAGATTGGTAAACAGGTTACGCATGTAGTCCAGCAGCAGATTGAGCATCCACGGCCCGGCAACAATGATTGCCACGAACACGGCGATGATTTTCGGAATGAACGAGAGCGTCATTTCGTTAATCTGCGTGGCGGCCTGCAGAATACTGATGATCAGACCGGTCACCAGGGCGACAAGCAGCAGAGGCGCGGCAACGGCAATTGCGATTTTCATCGCTTCCGTGCCCATCATCATGACCGATTCTGGCGTCATTGCGCGCTCCTCAACTGTAGAAACTCTGCGCCAGCGAACTGACCAGCAGCTGCCAGCCGTCGACCAGCACAAAGAGCATGATTTTAAAGGGCAGGGCAATGGTGGCTGGCGGTACCATCATCATACCGAGCGCCATCAGTACGCTGGCGATCACCAGGTCGATAATCAGGAACGGAATAAAGATGGTAAAGCCAATCTGGAAGGCGGTTTTCAGCTCGCTGGTGACGTACGCAGGCAGCAGTATGCGCATCGGCACGGCTTCCGGGCCCTGCAGCTCCCCGGTGTTGGAAAGGCGGGCAAAGAGGGCCAGATCCGCTTCGCGCGTCTGGCGCAGCATGAATTCACGCAGCGGCTGCGCGCCTTTCTCCAGCGCCTCCTGCATGGAGATTTTATCTTCACTGAACGGCTGGTAGGCGTCGGTATAAATCTTATCGATCACCGGCGACATAATAAAAAAGGTTAAAAATAGGGCCAGGCCCAGCAGCACCTGGTTCGGCGGCGCGGAAGGGGTACCCAGCGCGTTTCGCAGCAGGCCAAAGACAATGATGATGCGGGTAAAGCTGGTCATCATCAGCAGGATCGCCGGAATAAAGGTCAGCGAGGTGATGAACACCAGCGTCTGAACCGGGAGCGACCAGCTTTGTCCGCCGCCCGCCAGAGGGGTTGAAACCAGACCGGGCAGTTGCGCATAAACCGCAGGAGCAAACAGGCCAACGCCCGCGAGCGTCAGGGATAACAAACGGCGCATCAGGATCTCCCGTAACGCTTAAGCAAACTCTTCATGACGGACTGGAAATCCGCAGGGGCTTCTGCACGCTCATCACTGATAGCAGGGGCGGGCGGCAGTTTATGTAAAACGTTGACGTTTGACGCGGTGACGTCCAGCACCAGCCGCGCGTCCTCAACGTCTACGATGACCACGCGCTCGCGTGGCCCCAGTGTTGTACTGGCGCTGACCTTCAGACCGCGCGTCCCGGCGGTTTTACCCGCCAGGCCAAAACGCTTCGCCAGCCAGGCGGCGATAAGAATAAAGGCAATAATACCGAGCAACGCGCCGCTCACCTGGAGCAGCGGTGAGCCGGGAACGGCGGAAGGTTGTGATACTGTTGCCTGGGTTTTCATTCTTAACGGCTCAGACGACGCATGCGCTCAGACGGGGTAATGATGTCGGTGATACGCACGCCGTATTTATCGGCCACGACCACCACTTCACCCTGAGCAATCAGATACCCGTTGATCAGGATATCCAGCGGCTCACCGGCCAGACCGTCGAGGGCCACGACGGAACCCTGCGTCAGACGCAGCAGCTCTTTAATGGTCATGCGGGTGCGGCCCAGCTCAACGGTGAGCTTAACCGGGATATCCATAATCAGGTCGATGTCCTGCAGCGTACCGCTGACATCACCGCCGCCTAACTGCTGGAAGACGGCATCAGCTGCACTTTTGGCCGGGGTCGCTTTTTGCTCGTTTAACGCGTCAGCCCACAGATCGTCCAGTGCTCCGCTGTTTTCATCGGACGGATTGTTCATGTCACTCATTTGGGCTGTTCCTCATTCAGCGAATTCAAAATCGGGTTGATCAAGTGCTCAACGCGTAACGCATACTGGCCGTTAATTGTGCCGTACTGACTTGTCAGCACGGGGACACCATCCACATGGGCAATAATGCGGTCGGGTTTTTCTATCGGCAAAACGTCACCGGGTTGTAATTTCAGGATCTGGGATAACCGCAGCGGAATATCGGCAAAGCTCGCCACCAGCTCAAGCTGTGAGTGCTGGACCTGGCGCACCAGGTTTTCACGCCAGTTCTGATCTTCATGACGTGAGTTCTCCAGCGGCGGGTTGACCAACAGCTCGCGCAGCGGTTCGATCATGCTGAACGGCAGGCAGATGTTGAACTCGCCGGTCAGGTTACCGACCTCCACGTGGAATGGCGTGTTGACGACGATGTCGTTCGGAGAGGTGGTGATGTTGGTAAATTTCACCTGCATCTCAGAACGCACATACTCCACTTCCAGCGGGTTAATGGCCTTCCACGCGTCGCTGTATGACTCCAGCGCCAGCTTCAGCATGCGGTTAATGACGCGCTGTTCGGTGTGGGTGAATTCACGACCTTCTACTTTGGTCGGGAAGCGCCCGTCGCCGCCGAACAGGTTATCCACCGCAATGAACACCAGGCTTGGGGAAAACACCACCAGACCTGTGCCGCGCAGCGGTTTCAGATGGATCAGGTTAAGGTTGGTTGGCACCGGCAGGTTGCGGGCAAACTCATGATACGGCTGAATGCGGATCGCACCGACCGTGATATCCGGGCTACGACGCAGCAGGTTAAACAGCCCCATACGGAACTGACGTGCAAAACGTTCGTTAATGATCTCCAGCGCCTGCAGACGTTCACGTACCACGCGACGCTGGGTATTCGGGTCATAGGGACGAATATCGCTATCGCCGCCAATGCCCGGTTGCGGATCATCACTCTTATCGCTGTCGCCGTTGAGCAGCGCATCGATTTCTGCCTGAGAAAGAATACTGTCGCCCATGTCGTTACCGCAGAATAAAGGCTGTATACAGAACGTCAGTGACTTCCTGCTTAGGTTGGCCGTTCACCAGCGGGGTCGCCAGCGTTTGCTTAATAGCGTCGACCAGCTTTTGCTTACCTTCATCGGTGGCAAGCGTTGAAGCGTCCTGACGAGAGAACAGCAGCAGCAGACGGCTGCGCACTTCCGGAAGGTAATCGTTCAGTCGGGAACGGGTGGCTTCATCTTTCAGGCGCAGCGTGATGCCGACATACAGCACACGATCCGCATCACCGAGGTTGACGGTGAAGGTATCCAGCGGGAAGAACACCGGTGCCGGCGGAGGTGGCAGTTCGGCTTTGGCCGCAGCAGTAGAAGGTTTCTGCTGCATGCGCCAGTAACTATAGCCCGCGGTAGCGCAGGCGGCGAGCGTGATTAACACCAGCAGCGGGATCCAGATGGAACGCTTACTTTTTTTGGTGATCGCGGAGTCAGTCATCTGATACGAGCTTCCTGTTTCGGTACAGCTTAATATGGTGATTATCCCGTGTCCGGCTGACGTCAAAGCGTGGAAAAGACGGGGATAATCACGCTACCTCTGGCGTTTAGGCGAAGATGTCTACGGCGCGGTTGCCGCTCGCAGCGGATTGCAGGGCTGCCGGGGTCGGCAGTAACTCATCGCTCTCTTCAGTAAATCCGCCATGTTGGCCGGAACGCGACGCCTGCTGTTGCTGCTGGGACGAAGACTGCTGCTGCCCGGCAAAGCTCTCGCTGCTGACGCTACTCTGCGTAAGCTGAATGCCGTTTTCCGCCAGTGACGTACGCAGTACCGGCAGGGCGGCTTCCAGTGCGGCACGCACGTGGCCGTGCGCAGAGACCATCTGCAGCTGCGCCTGGTCATTATCCAGCTTCAGCGAAATGTGCACCTGGCCCAGATCTTCCGGGTTCAGGCGCAACTCTGCGGTTTGCTGTCCTTGCTTCGCAAACAGCGTGATGTGCTGGCTCAGGTTCTGTTGCCATTCGTGGGTGCCGAGCGGCTGACTCAACACCGGTGCGGTGGCAACGGTTGCGGGCTGCGAGGTGGCGTGGCTGGAGACAATCGGCGCCAGGGCGGCGGTTGGTGTGGAAGACGAAGACGCGCTGGCAAGATCCTGTTTCTCGGCCGCGACGGCGAGCGCTGGCGTCGCCGGTGCGTTGGCCGGCAGGGACGGATCAACGTTTTGAGCCTGCCCGGCGAAAGATGGCTGCGCGTTATCCTTACCCGTCAGGGCGCTGCCCAGTGCGTGTGCAGACGTACCATTTTGCGTAAGCGTCGTGGCGGTCAGGGCTGACGTTGCTTTGAGCCCCTCACTGCCCGCGCCTTTCGCGATGACCGGCGTGGAGGTCTGCTGGTGCGGCAGCATGGCCATCAGCGCGCTTAAGCCCGCCAGCTCTTCTTCGCTCAGTTCGGTTTTGCTGTTATCGGCGCTATTCGCCGTGGCCAACGTCTTCAGGGCATCGCCCTTAGCGGCAGGCATCAGCCCGGAGACAAGCGTTTGCAGCGGCGTCGTCTGCGCCGTTTCATCGCCAGCCTGCGTGGATTGACGCGCGAGCAGATCGGCAATTTTCGCCTGCAGGGTGGACTCTTCCCCGGCGTCCTTCGCGACCTTTGACAGCTTGCTGCCAGCCGCCTTCAGGTCGGCCAGCGTCAGCGGCGCATCTTTGCCCTGACCGCTGGCGTCCGTTAACGCGCCCGCCAGCAGAGAAAGAAAGTCTTGCGCACCGACGGTGCCTTTCCCCGTTTGCATGCCGCCTGACAGGTCGCTGTCGGTCATCAGCAGTTGTTGCAGTGTGATCATTCCGGTTTCCTCATTGATGCGCGCTGGGCAAACTCATCCATTTTTTTCTGATCCTGGCGGTTTTCCGCCAGCGTCGCCGCGGCAATCTGCCGGTCCTGTAAGGTCTGCCAGGCCTGCAGTCGCTGCTTCTTCTCGCGCCAGAAATTCAGCGCGGTGTCGACTTTTTGGGTCCATTGCTGAAGCTGCTGGCGATGCTGTTCTATCGCCTTCTCCAGCGTCTGAATAAACTGCTGATAGTTAATCCAGCGCTGGCTTCCAATGCCCTGTGTCATATCGGTATTGAGGTTGGTGCGATACTCATGCTGATAGTCGATTAACATCTTCAACTGCTCTTCAGCCTGCTGGCACCCGCGTCGCATTGCGCCAAGCTGCAATGCGGCATCATCAACTTCTTTTTCAGCCAGATCTTTCAGCGTTGATAACGCGCTGTTTTGCGCCATGATCGTCGCCCTCCACCTGTGTTACACCTGCGGGAAAATCAGCTCCAGAGCCTGAATCGAATCTTCCCAGTCGGCACGTTCAAATATGCCTTGTTGCAAAAATGCCTCCAGCTGCGGCCACAGGCTAATCGCTTTGTCTAGCATGGGATCGCTACCTTTGGCATACGCCCCCACGCTCACCAGATCGCGGTTGCGCTGGAAGCTGGAGAGCAGTTGTTTGAAGTTACGCACGCGGGCGTAGTGCTTCTCGGTAATCAGCGCCGTCATTGCGCGGCTGATGGAAGCTTCAATATCAATGGCCGGATAGTGTCCGGCTTCGGCCAGGCGACGCGATAACACAATATGACCGTCGAGGATCGCCCGCGCGGAGTCGGCAATCGGGTCCTGCTGGTCGTCGCCTTCGGTCAGCACCGTATAAAACGCGGTAATGGAGCCACCGCCGCTAATGCCGTTCCCTGCGCGTTCAACCAGTGCCGGGAGTTTGGCAAAGACCGACGGCGGATAGCCTTTGGTGGCCGGTGGCTCACCGATGGCCAGCGCGATTTCACGCTGCGCCATCGCGTAACGGGTCAGAGAGTCCATGATCAGCAGCACGTGCTGGCCGCGGTCACGGAAATCTTCGGCGATGCGGGTGGCATATGCGGCACCCTGCATACGCAGCAACGGGGAGACATCCGCCGGGGCGGCGATGACCACCGAACGGGCGCGGCCTTCCGCACCCAGAATGTTTTCAATGAAGTCTTTAACTTCGCGGCCACGTTCACCGATCAGCCCCACGACGATCACATCGGCCTGGGTGTAACGGGCCATCATGCCGAGCAGGACCGATTTACCCACCCCTGAACCGGCGAACAGCCCCATACGCTGGCCGCGACCGACGGTCAGCAGGGCGTTGATCGGGCGCACGCCGGTATCAAGAACATGTTCGATCGGGGTACGCTGCAGGGGGTTAAACGGTTGGGTGATCAGCGCGCCGGTTTCGGTGGTGTCCGGGGCGGGAAGGCCGTCGAGCGGTTTACCGCTGCCGTCCATCACGCGGCCCAGCAGGGCAGGGCCGAGCGGGAGCTGCTTACCGCTTTGCAGACCATCGCCGATGATGTTTTTTGCATAGACGCGCGCGCCGGGCAGAATGCCTTCCACCTCTTCAAGCGGCATCAGGAAAAGACGCTGGCCGTTAAAGCCCACCACTTCGCTTTCCACTTCTCGCGTTTCCTGCCCATCCTGACGCTCGATCACGCAGGTGGCCCCCAGAGGCAGCTGCAGGCCGGTGGCTTCCAGCACCAGACCGGTGGCGCGGGTCAGGCGCCCATAACGACGAACAGATGGCAGTTGCGCCATCTTCGTTTCAAAGTTATCGAGCGTGTTGAGCCAGCGAGTGAGGCGTGCGGTCATCAGACGACTCCCGGAGCCGCCAGGCGGCACAGTTCCTGCCAGCGGGTGGCGACGCTGGCATCCAGATCGCCTTCATCGGCGGAGACTTTGCATCCACCGTGATGTAGCGACGGGTCACCGCGCAGACGCCAGCCGTGCAGGCTCAGCGTGGCACCGAGACTCTCTTCTACGCGCTGGAGATCGTCCGGATGAACGCGCAGTTGCGGTTTCCCGCTGAACAACGGCTCTTGCTGCAGCAGGCCCTGAATTTGTTTGATCAGCGCTGAATTATCGACAGCCGGGGTCTGGCCAATTACCTGACGGGCCGCTTCCAGCGCCATCTGCATCAACCGGGAAGCAATCACGCTGTCCAGCGCATCCAGGGTGTGCTGGAACTCGCTGACCAGCTGCTGCATACGGGCATGGAGAGGCGCCTGCTGCTGGCGCGCCTGCTCAATACCCTGTTCTAACCCTTTCGCCAGACCTTCCTGATAACCCTGGTCATGGCCTTTCTGTCGGCCTTCATTCAGACCTGCATTAAAACCCTGCTCATGCGCCTGCATTTGTAACTGCGCCAGCATCTGCGTGCGCTGTTCTTCTTCGCTCAGTTCAGGCGCCTCAACGTCGGTGTCGCCCTCCTCGGGCGACGCTACGACAGCCGGGGTGAATTCAGAGAGGGCAGGGGCCAGATCGTCAGGCGTCCAGCGCTTCCACGGCAGCTCATTAGACATAGGTGTCGTCTCCGCTGCCAATTACCATCTCGCCGGTTTCTGCCAGACGACGAACGATGAGCAGGATCGCTTTCTGTTCGTTTTCCACCTGAGACAGACGCACCGGGCCACGGTTGGCAAGGTCGTCGCGCAGGATATCTGCCGCACGCTGGGACATGTTGCGCAGGAACTTCTCGCGCAGCGGCTGTTCGGCACCTTTGAGGGCGATAAGCAGCGACTCGGAGTCCACTTCCTGGAGCAGGCGCTGGATGCTGCGGTCGTCCACTTCGACCAGGTTTTCGAACAGGAACATCTCGTCGATAATTTTCTGCGCCAGCTCGCCGTCGAACTCGCGAACTGCCGTAATAACGGCTTCTTCCTGCTGCGTTTTCATCAGGTTGATGATTTCCGCCGCCGTTCTCACGCCGCCCATTTTGCTGCGCTTGAGGTTCTGACCGTCGAGCAGGTTGTTCAGCACTTCGGTCAGCTCCGCCAGCGCTGCTGGCTGGACACCGCCGAAGGTGGCGATACGCAGCATCACATCGTGACGCAGGCGCTCTTCGAACAGCGCCAGAATATCGGCCGCCTGACCACGTTTGAGGTGAACCAGGATGGTGGCGATAATCTGCGGGTGCTCGTCGCGAATAAGGTCGGCGGCACTCTGCGGCTCCATAAAGTTGAGCGTTTCGATCCCGCTGGCGGTATCGCGCGTTTCGAGAATATCCTCCAGCAGGCTGGCGGCACGCTCTTCGCCCAGCGCCTTGACCAGCACGGAGCGCAGATAGTCGTTGGCGTTGACGTTGAGCGCTGCAAACTGTTCGGCTTCCTGCTCAAACTCCGACAACACTTCGGTCAGCTGTTTGTTGGAGATCTGACGCACGTTGGCCATGGCCGCACTCAGAATTTGTACTTCTCGCTGGGAGAGGTGTTTAAACACCTCTGCCGCACGATCTTCGCCAATGGTCATCAGCAGGATGACGCTTTTATCGGTGCCCGTAAGCGTATTACTCATGTTCGTTACCCATCCACTGGCGGATGACCAGCGCCACGACGCGCGGATCGTTATCTGACATTTCGCGAATGCGCTGGCTCATGACCTCAGCACCCATGCGCTGGTTAGCACGACGCTGCTGCATCTGTTCGTCTTTGCTGAGGCGGACTTCAACCGCTTCTTCCACTTCCTGACGCGCGTTCATCTGTTCGCGAGCCGCTTTCTCGGCTTCTGCACGACGCTGCAACTGAGGACGAACGCCCTTACGCCACAGCAGCCAGGCGACAATCAGCACCAGCAACCAACGGCCCGCAGACATCAGCTGATCGATAAACGCCTGCTGTTGCCAGAATGGCAGCTCACCGCCGGTCTCATCTACCGGGTTAAACGGTGAATTCACCACGTTGAGGCTATCGCCACGCTTCTCGGAGTAACCCATTGCTTCACGGGTCAGGTCTTCGATCTGCTTCATCTGCTCTGCCGTCAGCGGCAGCGGTTTGCCATTCGGCAGCGTTTTGTAGTTCACCACGACGGCCACCGACAGACGCTGAATATCACCTACGTTCAGTTTCGTGTGGCGGATAGTCCGATCCACTTCGTAGTTGGTGGTTTCGTTACGGCTGCTGGTACGTGGACCGGCATTGCTGGCCGTCGAGGTTGTGGTCTGCTGATTTTGCTGACCGTTCTGCTGATTAGCCGGCGGCGTAGAAATAGGGGCCGCGTTAGCCGGGGCAGGCTGGTTAGAGAGTGCGCCCGGCACGCCGCCTGGGTATGCACCGCCAACCTGTTCGTTTTCGTTAACCTGGCGAGAGCGCATCACTGCCTGAGCCGGATCGCCGTTCGGGCGGTACTGCTCTTCGGTCTGTTCTTTATTAGAGAAGTCGATCTGCGCGGTAACCTGGGCATGGACGTTGCTGTTACCCACAACCGGGCCGAGGATCGCTTCGATGCGGCGCTGGAGGCGCGCTTCCACATCGGCGGCATATTTCAGCTGCGCGTCATTCAGATCGCGCCCGGCGGTATTGCTTTGGGTCAGCAAGTGACCACTCTGGTCAACCAGCGTGACGTTACCCGGCGGTAAACCGGCGACGGCGCTGGAGACTAAATGCGTGACCGCACTGATTTGCCCTTCATCCAGCGCCCGGCCGGGTTCAAGGTTGACGGTGACGGAAGCCGACGGGGATTTCTGTTCGCGGACAAACAGGGACGGTTTAGGCATGGCAAGGTGCACGCGGGCGCTCTTCACCGGGCCTAATGTTTCAATCGTGCGGGCCAGCTCACCTTCCAGCGCACGCTGGTAGTTCACCTGCTCGCTGAACTGGCTGATACCGAACTTTTCCTGATCCAGCAGTTCAAAACCCACCGCGCCGCCCTTCGGCAGGCCCTGCTGCGCCAGGCGCAGACGGAGTTCATGGACTTTATCTGCCGGTACCTCAAGCGCACCCCCGTTATCGGCGAAGCGATAAGGGATGTTCATTTGAGTCAGTTGGGTGACGATGGCGCCGCCATCCTGATCGGAAAGGTTGCTGTAAAGCGTGCGGTAATCAGGACTTTTCGCCCACAACACCATCGCTACAAGGATCGCAATTGCGGCAGCGCCTGCCACGATCAACGGGATTTTAGGATTCGCGCGAAGGCGGTTCATCCACTCGAGTGATTTATTCTGCGGCGCTGTCGATGCTGCTGCACTCATTGCGCACCTCTTAAATCCTGGTGGTTTACGTTATTCGTGTAGAGAAACAAAACTGACTCCCGGGTCGGCAAACACGACAAAAGTTCCATATTGATGGCCCAGCCATTATTTGATGATTCGTGATTTTCTATGGGCCAAATAACCTGGTTTTTTATCGCTATTTACCGCCATTATCTTATTGACAAGCTGTTAGTCTTGACCGCGTAAAAAACCATCCAGGGGAGAGTCATGGCTATACAGGGTATTGAAGGGGTTATCAGTCAGCTGCAGGCAACCGCGATGACGGCCCGTAATCAGAATGTGGCAGAACAGCAGCCGACCATCAGCTTTGCCGGGCAACTGCATGCTGCGCTCGACCGTATCAGCGATACCCAGACCGCCGCGCGTACCCAGGCCGAGAAGTTCACCCTCGGTGAACCTGGCGTGGCGCTGAACGATGTGATGACCGATTTGCAAAAAGCCTCGGTCTCTCTGCAGATGGGGATCCAGGTGCGTAATAAGCTGGTGTCTGCGTATCAGGAAGTGATGGGCATGCAGGTTTAGGTTATATAACCTAATGATATTTATAATTAATAACCATCCGATCCCACTGCGTGGGGCATGGATGGGGCAAACTCACTCAATTTCTGGTTGAGGATGAGTACCTGGTCCTGGTTATTTTCAGCCATCCAGGATCCGTACACCCGGTAAACCATTTGCGCGTCGGTGTGGCCCATTTGCTTCGCGATGAAGTTCGGGTTTGCACCGGCAGCTAACGACCAGCATGCATACGTGTGTCGGGACTGGTATGCTCTGCGATAGCGAATCCCGGCGCGTCGCATTGCCGCTTCCCACGACTGGTTGATCGACCCCACTGCGTAATGATGCCCGGCACGGCCATTACGTGATGCGATCTGCGGGTTGAACACGAACGTGCACGGATGCACATCAGTACGGCCATACTCGCGCAGTTTCACTTCAACCTGATACTGCTTACCCAGGCGTGTTAATTCGGCCTGGCTCTTCAGCACATCGATAGCTGGCTGAATGAGGTTGATGATGCGGTCCGTTCCGGCCTCCGTCTTCGGAAGGGTGAACTCCTTCGTTAACGTGTGGTTCCGGCGGATCATCATCGTACCCGCTTTCAGGTCGATATCTTCCCAGGCCAGCGACACAAGTTCGCCGTGGCGCACACCTGTGTACACAGCCAACGACCACATGTTTTTCAGCTGCTGGTGGGCGCAGGCATTAATCATCCTGACAAACTCCTCGCGCGTCAGCGGGTCAGGCTCGCAACGTGAACGCTTAAGCATGGCTATGCCGGTAAACGGATTCACCCGGACATACCCGCTGTCGGCGGCAAACTTAAACATCCCGCCCATGATCTTCATGTAATTGTTGACCGTTCTTACTGTGCGGCCCTTTACAGGCGTACGATGGCCAGCCTTCAAAGTCTGATAACCGGTCAGCAATTCCTTTCTGATAAACAGCAGGTCTTCCTGTGTCACCGCAGATACAAGCCTGTCACCGCCGATCCTCGGCACCATATTGCGCGTTATAGATGTATAACGTGCCATCGCGTTGGTGCTGATCTCCATACGCTTCAGTTCAAGCCACTTGTTCGCCAGCTCCAGAACGGTGATTTCCTTACTCTCAACCCCAAACCTTTTCAGGTTCGGTGAATCAGGGAACTGGGCCGCATAATTGAAGTTGCCGGTCTTAATCGAAAAACACACCGACGCGCGCAGCTCGCCAGCGACCTTTCTGTTTTTTGGTGTATCCGGCACGCCGAGGCTTTCACGCACCCGGCTGCCTTTATAGATGAACCATATGCGGAGCGTACCGCCATGGTTCTCCACGCCTGTTGGGTATGCTGACTTAGCCATTATTCCCTCCTGACGTCCAAGAGCCCGCTAAGCATAAACGGATTTTCATTGGCGCGCACCCGGCTGTTTTTTTGACATGCTCTCAACCCACTGGTCGACAGCCTTGCGGTTGTACATGCATTCGCTGTTTTTCTTCGGCACGCCGTCCGGTGAGACGTGAAGGTATTCCCGGCCGACCATCCAGCATTTTTTGCGGGCCCGCTCGATAGTGCCCGGGCGAAGGCCGGTAATCTCGACGAGCTTTTCTTCGGTTACCCAGTCGTTGGGCACGATTAAGGTCATTTCGCTCATGGGTGTCTCCAGGCAAAAATAAGCCCGGCGCGGTGCCGGGCAAAAGGGATAATGGAGCAGTGCTTTCGCACCCAATAGCCAGCTCATAACTGGCTATCAGTTGCGCCAGATTGCATTAAATCTGCGATCGGTTATTGCGCCTCACCGAGAAGTTACTGGACAGAGCGCTGCTGATTGGGCCTCCGTTGTTAAGGTCTGCCACGATGATATCGACGGTCAGCCCTTCGCTTGTTATTTCGGTATCAAGCGGCGCATTGTCCTCTAGCGCATCACTGAAAGATGCCGCTACAATCTTCCCGCCCATAAACGACATGCCAGCGCTAAGCGGCGGCTCTTTGCCGTCCTCATACTCAAATACGAACGTCATCTTTCCCATAATTTCTCCTCATGCCGCACGCTGGGCGCGCAGCTTCTTCAGGTGTTCTGCTGTTTCGATTTCTTCGGCGATCCGCTCAGCCTGTGCTTTGGTCAGCGGCTCGAATTCATGCTGAAAGCGGCCCATGCTGG
>NZ_LNII01000067.1:0-46613 GCF_001463365.1 Enterobacter sp. 50793107
TCCTGAAGGAACGTTGAAGACGACGACGTTGATAGGTCGGGTGTGTAAGCGCAGCGATGCGTTGAGCTAACCGATACTAATGAACCGTGAGGCTTAACCTTACAACGCCGAAGGTGTTTTGGCGAAGAGAGACGATTTTCAGCCTGATACAGATTAACAGAATTTGCCTGGCGGCTTTAGCGCGGTGGTCCCACCTGACCCCATGCCGAACTCAGAAGTGAAACGCCGTAGCGCCGATGGTAGTGTGGGGTCTCCCCATGTGAGAGTAGGGAACTGCCAGGCATCAAATAAGAAGAACCCCGTACCGTAAGGTGCGGGGTTTTTTGCTTTTGTTTTTCTCCCTCACTCTCACCCTCTCCCTGCGGAAGAGGGCATCAGACCGCACCATTCCCCTCCTGGGCTTTCTCCGGAACTTACCTTGCTAACGAAATTTGTGATCTCCCTCGCAATGTTATTTATAACAAAATAATAACATTTAATTTACAAGGTATTGAGTTCCTTCAGAGCTCAACATGCCGTTGTTTATGGCAGGAGTATAATCATAATGACCGAAAGCATTACATCGAACGGGACGCTGGTTGCCAGTGATACCCGAAGAAGGGTATGGGCAATTGTTAGTGCCTCATCCGGTAACCTGGTTGAATGGTTCGACTTTTACGTCTACTCATTCTGTTCACTTTACTTCGCACATATTTTCTTCCCGTCAGGAAACACCACAACGCAGCTACTGCAAACGGCAGGTGTATTTGCAGCAGGATTCTTAATGCGGCCGATTGGTGGCTGGTTATTTGGCCGTATCGCAGACCGTCGCGGGCGTAAAACCTCCATGCTGATCTCGGTCTGCATGATGTGTTTTGGTTCCCTTATCATCGCCTGTCTGCCGGGGTATGACGCTATTGGAACCTGGGCGCCCGCCCTTTTATTGCTGGCTCGTTTATTCCAGGGACTCTCCGTTGGGGGAGAGTACGGCACCAGCGCCACGTACATGAGTGAAATTGCACTTGAAGGTCGGAAGGGTTTTTACGCCTCTTTCCAGTATGTCACGCTCATCGGCGGTCAACTGCTGGCCATTCTGGTTGTCGTGATCCTGCAGCAGATCCTCACAGACAGCCAGCTTCATGAATGGGGATGGCGAATTCCTTTCGCGATGGGGGCTGCACTGGCGATCGTGGCGCTTTGGCTGCGCCGTCAGTTAGACGAAACCTCGCAAAAAGAGGTCAGGGCGCTGAAGGAAGCGGGATCGTTTAAAGGACTGTGGCGAAACCGCAAAGCTTTCCTGATGGTTCTCGGTTTCACCGCCGGTGGTTCACTCAGTTTTTATACTTTTACCACCTACATGCAAAAGTATCTGGTGAATACTACGGGAATGCACGCCAACGTCGCCAGCGTCATCATGACCGCCGCGCTGTTCGTCTTTATGCTGATACAGCCGCTAATCGGTGCGCTCTCAGATAAGATCGGCCGTCGCACATCGATGTTGATTTTTGGTGGTATGTCCGCCTTATGTACCGTCCCCATTTTAACCGCGCTTCAGCACGTCTCATCACCTTATGCCGCATTTGCTCTGGTGATGCTGGCGATGGTGATTGTGAGTTTCTACACCTCGATCAGCGGAATACTCAAGGCCGAGATGTTCCCGGCACAGGTGCGTGCTTTGGGAGTAGGGCTTTCTTATGCGGTCGCCAATGCCCTGTTTGGTGGTTCGGCGGAGTACGTTGCGCTGTCCCTGAAATCATGGGGAAGCGAAACGACATTCTTCTGGTATGTGACGATCATGGGGGCGCTGGCCTTTATCGTATCCCTGATGCTGCATCGCAAAGGGAAAGGTATTCGTCTTTAATAATGCGCCATCTGCCACACGGCATAGCCGGTCGTGGCACCGGCAACATCCCAGGCAAAATCTTTCCAGCTCCAGCCGCTCCCTGAGGGGCGGCTATCCCATAATTCTTTAGATGCCCCAAGACTGACTGAGAACATCAGGCCGATTGCCGCACTACGATCCCGGCTATACCCCTGGTGCTGGGCGTACTCATTACCGGCAGCGGACAACATCGCGGATGCGAGGAAGTGTTGCGCTTTATCCTGGCCGGACCAACTATCGTTCGCCATATGGCTACAGCCGGTTAAACAGAGGGTCATGACTAACAGAAGAAGACGCATCAACAGCTCCATAAAAAAGCCCTGCGGGTGGCAGGGCCTGGATATTACAGAATACGGCTGATAAGACGATCGATACGGATGCGACGCAAACGGCGAATAAGCTTACGAACCTTCACCGGATAATCGGCAATGCTCTGTAGCTCGCGGTAATGACGAACCACCGTCGTATGTGTACGAATAAGTTCCAGTTCACGTTCACGCTGCGCGGCCAGCTCATGTTGTGGATCGTGGATCAGAATTGCGTTTTCCAGATCCAGACGCCAGGCACGAGGGTTCAGGTTGTTGCCGGTCAGCAGCATCCATTCATCATCAACCCACATTCCTTTGAGATGATAGCTGTTATCTTCATCTTTCCAGAGACGCACCACCAGCTGGTCGGTGTTTACGTAATACTGTAAGCGACTGAGGAAACGACGCAGGTTAATCTCATAAAGGTAGGGCAGGGCGCCGATGATTTTGAAGGGTTGATCTTCAGGAATGAAAAAGTCATTAGCCGTTTTATCACCGACAATAATTTCCACTTTTTTACCGTCGCGCAGCAGCTGAATGATATTGCGCACCAGCACGGCGGGAAGGTTAAAGTACGGCGTACAGATAGTGAGCTTCTGCTCTGCGCACGGCATCAGATGGAAAATCGTTTTGTTCAGCAGGCTGGATTTGCCTAAGCCCACCAGAGGTGTAACGGACAACTCTTCGTTGTTTGCATCGCCCTGGAAATGATAAACCGCATCGCGCAGCTCCTGGCGGAACGCGCGAACGTCGTTTTTGATTTCCGGGCTTTTCGGGCGATGAGGATCGTCAAGGCGATTCACACCACGGCCATGTACCAGATGCTTATCCACCCAGTTAAACATGATGTCGGCCATCTGCGAATTACGGATCAGATGGTAGCGGTCGTAGCGATACTTATCGAGCTGATGAAGGTAAACATCATTCAGACTCGCGCCACTATAAAGCACGCTGTCATCGATGATGAACCCTTTGAAATGGAGTACGCCAAGCGCTTCACGGGTATTCACCGGCACCCCGTAAACAGGGACATCAACGCCAGGATTTTCCTGCGCCGTGCGGCAATACCAGTCTGCGTTTGTATTTGAAGCAGCAGCGCCAATGCGGCCACGCTGAGCGCGGTGCCAGTCAACCAGCACGCGAACATCCAGTTCAGGACGCTGACGCTTGGCTTCGTAGAGCGCGTTCAGGATCGCGCGGCCACCTTCATCTTGTTCAAGATAGAGTGCCACAATGCAAATGCGTCGCGTGGCGCTGGCAATCTTTTCCAGAAGCGTCTCCCGAAAATGAGCGGGAGCGTAAAAGAACTCTACATCATCAACTGACTGAGAAATCTTCGGTAGTTGAGCAAGGTGTTGTTGATGTTTATTACGCTTAAATTTTGACAACATCACAGTGCGTTTCTTCTCTGTTCATTGAAGGGTTGTCTGTACCATGCAAACAACATAAGCGGACAATGATACCACCAGTCCCGTCCAAAGTGGGTAACATTTCCAGTAGCTTACTCGGGTTTATCCGGCGATTTCAGAGTGAGGGAGAGGGCAACAATCCCCTCGTCCAGCTGAATATCAACATCAAAACCGAGTTTTCGCGCCAGGGTCACCATACCGCGATTGTTTGGCATAGTAATGCCATTCAGGCGTAACAATCCGTGATCGCGCGTATAACTGATGAGTTTTTCCAGTAGCCGCCGCCCAAGGCCCAAGCCTTTAAGATCGGAGCGCACCAGTACGGCAAACTCCGCGTCGACGTTATCCGGATCTGAAATAGCACGCGTCACGCCAAGGATCTCATCACCGTTTTCGGAACGACGAACGGCGACAAAGGCCATTTCACGATCGTAGTCGATCTGGGTCATATTGGCTAAATCATCATGGGTAAATTCGTTGATTTCGCTGAAGTAGCGATAGTAAAGATCCTCTTTCGTGACCTGAGAGATAAACGTCCGCAGTTGCGGTTCGTCTTCCGGCAAAATGGGGCGAAACAGCGAACGCTCACCGTTCTTCATCTCCACCCACTCTTCCAGTTGCAGAGGATAAGGACGGATCGCCAGGCGGCTCTCTCTGTCGCCTTCGAATGGCGCGATATCCAGGGTGACGTCCAGCGCCGTGAACTCATTGCCGGAGGCGAGCAGAGGATGAATGTCCAGCCGCTGGATCTCCGCGCAATCGACTATCAGGTTTGAGACCTGTACCAGGAACTGGCTTAACCCCGCAATGTCGAGCGGACGCAGGGCGCTCCGGCCACGGATTTTTTTGCTTTTGATGGCCTGAATAATCAGATAGCGAGCAAGGTTCATGTTCAGCGGCGGTAAGGCCACCACGGCTTGTTCTTCAGGGCGCCATTCCACGCCACCTTCTCCCAGCATGATGAGCGGGCCAAAAACCGGATCGTGCTCAACAACCACCCGCAATTCCTGTGCGCCCGCGCGGTTCGCCATGCTTTGCACCAGCAGTCCGTGGATTCTGGCCTGAGGCCAGGCCATTTTTACGCGGTCGAAAATAGCATCTGCCGCTTGCTGAACTTCAGCCGCGGTTCGAAGATACAGCATTACCCCCTGCACATCGGACTTGTGGGGAATATCCGGTGAGCGAAGCTTAAGGGCGACTGGATAGCCTATCTGTTCGGCAATATGTACTGCTTCCGCGCTGTCGCTGGCGATCCAGGTTGGCAGCGTCTGCATCCCATAGCTACCAAGAATGGGTTGCACTTCGTGAGTGTCCAGCGATGTCGCTCCTTCATCGATAGCCTGTTGCAACAGCCGGTGAACGTCGACGGAATTTGCCGTCAGATTGCCGGGCAATGCTGGAGTTTCACGTAACTGTTTCTGGTTACGACGGTACTCCACCATATGCATAAAGGCGGTAATAGTCCCTTCCGGGGTACGGTACGTTGGCAACCCCGCTTCGCTGAACAGTCGCCGTGCCTCCTGAGAGGAAAATTCACCGCACCAGTTGGTGAGCAGAGTGACGTATTTACCACGCGGATGGTTACGCACTGCTTCAATGAGGGCTCGCGCGCTCTCACTGCCAGGAGCGACCGCGCTGGGGGAGTGGATAATCATCAGCGCATCGAAATCCTGACTATCCAGCAAAATAGAAATGGCTTTGATATAGCGATCGCTACTGGCATCATCGCGTAAATCAAGGGGGTTCCCGGGGGCAACGCTGATGGGTAAAGCCTCTCTCAGGCGCTGAAGCGTCTCTTCACCGAGCGTGGCCAGCTTGCCATTACGTAACCACAGTTCGTCCAGCGCCAGCGCCGCCGGAGCTGCGCCGTTACTGACGATCATTAATTTCTCTCCACGCAACGGACGCATATGACTCAACGTCTCGACGGCGGAAAAAAGTTCGTGCGTGTCCTGTACCCGCAGTAAACCCGCGCGCTGGATAGCCGCATCCCAGGCGGGATCCATCCCGGAGTGGGAATGCAGCAGGCTCTGTGCTGCAGGGCTGCGTCCGCTCTTGATGACCAGGATGGGTTTATTACGTGACGCACTGCGCGATGCCGACACAAAACGACGGGCGTCGCTAAGGTGTTCAAGATAAAGCAGGATCGCACTGGTTTTGCTGTCACGCGCCAGAAAATCCAGCAGTTCATCCACGTCGATATCCAGGCTGTCACCCAGGGCGATGAAGTAGGAGAACCCCATCTCACGCTGCTGCGCCCAGTCAAGGATCGTGTTGGATACCGCAGCCGACTGCGAAATAAAAGCAAGTTTGCCTTTACGGATCGGCACTGGAGAAAAGCTGGCATTCAGTCCTTGCCAGGGGGCGAGCAGCCCCAGACTGTTCGGCCCGAGAATACGCATTTGATAGCGGCTGGCGCACGCCAGAAGCTCAGGCTGCTGTTCAGGAGGAGATGAGAGGATAATACAGGTCTTACACCCTTTCTTGCCGAGCGATTCCAGCAGTTCCGGGTTACGTTTCGCATTTGTACAAAGTACGGCCAAATCGGGTACGAAAGGCAGGCTCTGCACATCAGGCCACGCAAGCACCCCCTGAACGGCCTTATAGGCCGGTGTAACGGGCATAACGGGGCCATTAAATCCGCCAGCCAGCAGGTTGCGCATCATCAGATAGCCAGCGCGATCCGGTTTCATTGATGCGCCGATAACGGCTATGGATTTAGGACGTAGTAGCGCTTCTAACCCTCGCTGGCTCATGCAGGCCTCCTGTGAATGCAAGCGACCTGATGATTTTAAACGTTTTCTGTCCCGGTTGCTGTGACACTGCCCTTATGAACGGTTTTTCCCGCCAGATAGCGTTCGCGAAAACGGGAGAAATGGCTGCCCAGCGCGGCAGCCGCCTCGGTATCACCCGCTAAATCCAGCAGTGCGATCGCCACTTCGGCGGTGCAGTATTGTCCCTCGGCATGGGCTTCACGTAAGCGGTAGGCCGATACGCGAGAGAGGTCGACAGAAATGATCGGCAGCGCGTCAAGGTAAGGACTTTTACGGAACATTTTCCGCGCTTCTGTCCAGGTGCCATCCAGCATAATAAACAGCGGTGGTTTTCCGGATGGTGGGGCTGACAGTACCTGACGGTCGGCGCCTGCATAGGAGGCGGGGAAAACGACCATCGGCTGATAGTCCGGGCTTGCCACTAAGTCGAGCAGGGCCTGAGGAGGCTCCGTTCGCGACCACTGAAACGCGGCCGTATCAGGCAGAATATCGGCGATCAGACGGCCCGTATTGCTGGGTTTCATCGGTTCGGTATCAAACATGACCAGGCAAAAACGGCTTTCCGCCGTGGCCGGTACCAGCGTGTCGCACAGGCACACTTTTAGCGGCAGCAGGCAGCGCTGGCAGCGACGGATGCGGTTGCCACGAGCGAGAAAAGGGCGAGTCGCGCGGGCAAGGCGTTCGGCGCGTAATTGAAGTACAGCGTTATCAGTCATGGGCGAAAGGGCTGGAAAAACCCCATTTTCGCAGAGGCGGGAACGGGGCACAAGATGTGCCCCGTGAATGTTACAGCGACTCGTTCAACCAGCTCTCGAACGGCGCTTTGGGTACCGCGCCGTTGAGCATGTCGATGACTTCACCATTTTTGAAAATCATGATGGTCGGAATGCTACGAATACGAAAACGGGCGCTGAGCTCGCGTTCTGCCTCCGTATTCACCTTCACAAAACGCATCTTCCCGCTGCGCTCTTCGGCGACATCTTCAAAGATTGGCGCGAAGTTACGGCACGGGCCACACCATGGTGCCCAGAAATCGACAACCACCGGAAGATCGTCCTTGAGGAGTTTGTCCAGCGTAGCACCTGTAGCGTTAATCACATCGCCATCAAACAACTCATGGCCACAACGCCCGCATTTCGCACCATCCTCGATCCGATCGTCCGGAATGCGGTTAAGAGCCTGACAGTTGGCACATACGGTATTCATAACTAACCTCTGATAGAACCATGGGACAGCGGCAGTATGCCGATAATGTTTCTAATATGTTACATATTATCAATGAGCCTGTTTGAAACGACAATGCGTTTTATTCAATGAGAACAATAGTCACAGGCTTTTGTACGAAATTATGGCTATGCGCTTGCACATCGGGTAATCTGCGCGCTTCGCGCAGCGCTGGTGGAGAAAAGCATGAACGACGAAATGAAAAATAAAAGCGGCAAGGTCAAAGTGATGTATGTCCGCAGTGATGATGACTCTGATAAACGCACCCAAAATCCGCGTACCGGAAAAGGTGGCGGGCGTCCGGCGTCCTCTCGTGCAGACGGTGGCCGTCGCCCCGCCCGCGATGACAGAAACAACCGCGGTGATGACCGCAAACGTGATGACCGCAAGCGTGACGATCGCAAACGCGATGATTTTGCACGTGAGGGGTCGTCACCATGGCGTACCGTGTCCCGCGCGCCTGGCGATGAGACGCCTGAAAAAGCCGATCACGGCGGCATCAGCGGTAAAAGCTTTATCGATCCGGAAGTGCTGCGCCGTCAGCGTGCGGAAGAGACACGCGTGTATGGCGAAAACGCCTGTCAGGCTCTGTTCCAGAGCCGCCCTGAGTGTATCGTTCGTGCATGGTTTATCCAGAGCGTCACCCCTCGCTTCAAAGAAGCCCTGCGCTGGATGGCGGCAAACCGTAAAGCCTACCATGTGGTTGATGATGCCGAGTTGACGAAAGCGTCAGGCACCGAACACCACGGTGGTGTCTGCTTCCTGATCAAAAAACGCAACGGCACAACGGTGCAACAGTGGGTCAGCCAGGCCGGTGCCGATGACTGCGTGCTGGCGCTGGAAGATGTGGGTAACCCGCATAACCTGGGTGCGATGATGCGCAGCTGCGCGCACTTCGGCGTTAAAGGGGTACTGCTGCAGGATGCTGCGCTGCTGGAATCCGGTGCTGCGATCCGTACTGCGGAAGGCGGTGCCGAGCACGTTCAGCCGATCACCGGCGACAGCGTTCTGGATGCCATCGAGCAGTTCCGTAAAGCGGGCTATTCCATTGTGACGACCTCCAGCCATGCCGGTACGCCGCTGTTTAAAGCGACGCTGCCGCGAAAGATGGTGCTGGTGTTAGGTCAGGAACGTGATGGTCTGTCAGACGCGGCACTCTCGAGTGCGGATCTGAGCGTCTCTATTGACGGGACGGGCAATGTGGAAAGTCTGAACGTTTCCGTCGCGACCGGCGTACTGCTGGCGGAGTGGTGGCGTCAGAACAAAGCATAAGCTTTTTATGTGCCGGGCCAGCCCGGCACATTCATTTCCTACTCGCTTTCTGCCGGTAACACGGGCATCCAGTCAATCGGCGTTTCGCCACGTTTTTCCAGCCACTCATTCGCCAGAACAAAATGATTACAGCCAAAGAAACCACGATGGGCTGACAGCGGAGACGGGTGTGGCGCTTTCAACACGTGATGACGCTGACGGTCAATAATCGCCCCTTTCTTCTGCGCATGCGATCCCCACAGTAAAAACACTACCCCCTCACGATGTTCATTGATAAGACTGATGACTTTATCCGTAAAGGTTTCCCACCCAAGGCTGGCGTGAGAGTGCGCCTGACCTGCTCGTACGGTTAAGACAGTATTCAGTAACAGCACGCCCTGGCGCGCCCAGCTTTCCAGGTAACCATGATTGGGCCGGGTAAAACCCGGGATCGTTCCTTCAAGCTCTTTATACATGTTCAGCAGAGAAGGGGGGATAGCCACGCCCGGGCGCACAGAGAAGGCCAGCCCATGAGCCTGACCAGGGCCGTGGTAAGGATCCTGACCCAGGATCACCACTTTGACATCGCTCAGTTCGGTATAGCGAAACGCGTTAAACACGTCTTTCTGGGGCGGATAAATCGTCTGGCCAGACTGCCGCTCTGCCGCAACGGTACTGAGAGTGTTGATAAAATAGGGCTGCTGTTTCTCTTCTGCCAGCACATCGTGCCATGTCAGCGGTGTCGTCATCTCGCTCTCCTGCGAATCTCATTCTGCGCCTAGCTTAACCGCTAAATCCTGCGGTGCAAAATTCCATGCGGAAATTAGCCGTAACTCCTTAAATTATGGTTGAAAAATTACAGATTGATTTGAATTGGTAAGGCTGGGAAATTGATCTGAAACAATAAAACCAGACCACACTCTTTGTGTGGTTGGTGATTTTGTTGATTTAAATCAATAAATCACTGGGGTGTGAATGATATATATACACACAAGAAACAATGGTTTTACCAATTGGCCGCGAAAGGCCGACACCAGTTAATGTAGCCTAAGGGAGGCAACACATGATTACAGGTATCCAGATTACTAAAGCTGCAAACGACGATCTGCTCAACTCTTTCTGGCTGCTGGACAGCGAGAAAAACGAAGCACGCTGTGTGGTAGCAAAAGCGGGTTTTGCGGAAGATGAAATCGTTCCAGTTAATAAGCTGGGCGAAATTGAATACCGCGAAATCCCAATGGAAGTGAAACCTGAAGTGCGTGTTGAAGGTGGTCAGCATCTGAACGTGAACGTACTGCGTCGCGAAACGCTGGAAGATGCGGTTAAGCATCCTGAAAAATACCCACAGCTGACTATTCGTGTGTCTGGCTACGCGGTGCGTTTCAACTCCTTGACCCCGGAACAGCAGCGCGACGTTATCGCGCGTACCTTTACTGAAAGCCTGTAAGGTTTTTAGCCACGGGGGTGGAACAAAAAGCCGGGATATTTCCCGGCTTTTTTTTACTCTTCAGTTTTCGCTTCTGACGCAGTACCGCTTGGCTTACGGCGTTTACCAATATTCTTGGTATCGCGATGACGCTGCTTCACGCGCGGCTTCTCTTTTTCTTTCTCTTTTCTCTCCGCACGTTTCGCCAGTGCTTTTTTAGACGGTTTGCCCGTCATTTTTTCACTCGGTGCACGCGTGGTTGGGCGCAGGCCATCGACAACGCGGGATTTCAGCGGCTCGTCGATATAGCGACCAATTTTCTGCAGCAGCAGATGGTCGTGCGCTTCAACCAGGGAGATCGCTGTACCTTTACGCCCGGCGCGGCCGGTACGGCCGATGCGGTGCAGATAGGTATCACCGCTGCGCGGCATATCGAAGTTGATCACATGGCTGACGTCCGGAATGTCAATCCCGCGAGCAGCAACATCTGTTGCCACCAGCACGTTAACGCGGCCATCGGTCAGACGCTTAATGCCTTCGGTACGTTTGATCTGTGCCATCTCGCCTTCGAGGTAGCAGTTGTTAATCCCGGCATTACGCAGCATTTCAGCCAGCTCATGCACACGCTCGCGCTTACGCACAAAGACGATAGTGCGGGTGGCCTCTTCCTGCTTCAGCAGGTGCTTGAGCAATTCAACCTTGTGCTCAAGGTTGTCCGCGCGATAGTACCACTGATGGATCTTCTTGCGTTCACGGGTAGAAGGCGTTGCCGACACTTCCACCGGATCTTCCAGCAGGCGCTCTGCGAAGTCTTTGATCGCGTCCCCTTCGAGGGTGGCAGAGAAGAGCATTGTCTGGTTGCGCCAGCGCGTCTCGCCGGCGATGTGTTCGATATCCTGCGCGAAGCCCATGTCCAGCATACGGTCGGCTTCGTCCAGAATCAGGGTTTCTACCGCGCGGCAGTCAAAGTTCTCTTCTTTAATGTATTGCAGCAGACGGCCTGTCGTCGCAACGACGATATCCTGGTTTTCACTGAACACTTCGGCGTGGTTCATATACGCAACGCCGCCGGTGATTGTGGCGATATCCAGATGGGTATTCGCTGCCAGTTCGCGTGCGTGATCGGCAACCTGCATAGCCAGTTCACGGGTAGGCGTCAGGATCAAAATACGCGGCGGGCCTGATTTTTTACGAGGAAAATCGAGCAGGTGCTGCAACACAGGCAGCAAGTAGGCTGCTGTTTTCCCCGTGCCGGTTGGCGCAGAACCGAGCACATCGCGGCCCTCAAGCGCAGGCGGAATGGCCGCTGCCTGAATGGCGGTCGGGCGTGTAAAGCCTTTGCTCTCAAGTGCATTGAGCAGGCTTTCATCGAGTTCAAGTTCGGAAAAAGTCGTTACAGTCATGTTCTACCTCTGTGTGGGGCGCTGATTATAGACGTTACGGCTGTAATCTTCATCTGTTTGTATGGATATCGCTTTTCGGCCACTTCGCTTTCCCCTATGCTACTCCAGTTTCACTTAGAAGGTTGCTCTGACATGTCTCAACTCAAAGCGCAATTGCGCCGCGATGGTTTTACGTTTAAACAATTTTTTGTTGCTCACGATCGCTGTGCCATGAAAGTCGGTACAGACGGTATTCTACTGGGAGCGTGGGCGCCTGTCGCAGGGGTTATGCGCATTCTGGATATTGGCACCGGCAGTGGTCTGCTGGCATTAATGCTGGCTCAGCGCACGGATGAGCATGTCACCATTGATGCGGTTGAACTGGATGCACAGGCAGCAGGGCAGGCGAGTGAAAATGCGCTCGAATCCCCCTGGGCAACCCGAATAAAAGTTGAATGCGCGGACGTACTGGCCTGGGCACCAGAGCAAACGGCGCGTTATGATTTGATCGTCAGTAACCCTCCATACTACGCGCCCGGCGTGGAGTGCGGTACGCCTGAGCGCGAACAGGCTCGCTATACCGGTTCGCTCGATCATAAAGCCCTGTTAACCAGCGCGGCGAATTTAATTTCCGAAGAAGGGTTCTTCTGCGTGGTACTTCCCGAAAGCACCGGCAATACCTTTATTGAGATCGCACGGGAGATGGGCTGGAACTTGCGGCTGCGTACCGATATCTCGGATACGGAAGGGCGTTTACCACACCGGGTCTTGCTGGCGCTTTCGCCAAAAGAGGGTGAATGTTTTAACGACAGGATGGTTATCCGTGGGCCAGACCAGCGTTACTCCGAAGATTACACTGCGCTGACCCAGGCATTTTATCTGTTTATGTGACGCTGCGGGGAGAGAACCGACGGGCCGGATTCAGGCAGCGTGTCGGGATAGTCCAGGGTGTAGTGTAAACCCCGACTTTCTTTACGCATCATCGCGCAGCGAACAATCAACTCGGCAACCTGCACCAGGTTACGCAGCTCCAGCAGATTGTTGGAAACGCGGAAATTGGCATAATACTCATCAATTTCCTGCTGTAGCATGGTGATACGGCGTAAGGCTCGCTCAAGACGCTTCGTCGTGCGTACAATGCCAACGTAGTCCCACATAAATAGCCGAAGCTCATGCCAGTTATGCTGGATCACAACCAGCTCATCCGGGTTTTCCACGCGGCTCTCATCCCAGGCTGGTAAGTGCTCAGCGTGGCGGGCATACGGCATGCGTTTGGTTATATCCACCGCTGCGGACCAGCCGTAAACCAGACACTCCAGCAACGAATTGGATGCCATGCGGTTCGCGCCATGCAGCCCGGTATAGCTCACCTCGCCGATGGCATACAGACCATCCACGTCCGTACGGCCATGATCGTCAACCATGACGCCACCACAGGTATAGTGAGCGGCTGGCACAATCGGTACCGGGTCGCGCGTCAGATCAATCCCAAGGCTGAGCAGCTTTTCATAAATCATCGGGAAATGCTGACGGACAAACTCAGCCGGTTTGTGGCTGATATCCAGATACATGCAATCCACGCCAAGACGTTTCATCTCGTGATCGATAGCGCGGGCGACGATATCACGCGGTGCGAGCTCGCCTCGCGGGTCAAAGTCCGGCATAAAACGTGAGCCGTCCGGGCGCTTCAGATACGCGCCTTCACCGCGCAGGGCTTCCGTCAGCAGGAAATTGCGCGCCTGCGGATGGAACAGTGCGGTTGGATGAAACTGGTTGAACTCAAGATTGGCAACACGACACCCGGCGCGCCAGGCCATGGCGATACCATCACCAGAGGCAATGTCCGGGTTGGTGGTGTATTGATATACTTTGGAGGCGCCACCTGTTGCCAGCACCACGGCTTTCGCCTGACAGGTTTCGACCTTTTCTTTATTACGATTCCAGACCCAGGCCCCCACCACCCGGCGCGTGCCCGGCAGGCCAATTTTGTCAGAAATAATCAGGTCAACGGCATTACTGCGCTCAAGCACCCGAATATTAGGATGGCTGAGCGCCTTGCTGACCAGGGTGGTTTCCACCGCTTTACCGGTGGCATCTGCAGCGTGCAGGATCCGGCGGTGGCTGTGTCCGCCTTCGCGGGTAAGGTGGTAACTCTCTTCGCCGTTTGGCTGAACCTGAGTATCAAACAGTACACCCTGGTCAATAAGCCACTGGACGCAGTGACGCGCATTGCTGGCGACAAATTCCGCAGCATGTTCATCGACGATCCCGGCTCCGGCAATCAACGTATCTTCGACGTGTGACGCAATGCTGTCTGTTTCATCAAACACGGCGGCAATTCCGCCCTGGGCATAAAATGTGGAGCCTTCGCTCATCGGTCCTTTACTCAGAACAATTACGCTCTGATGCTCAGCCAGACGCAGCGCCAGCGAGAGTCCTGCCGCACCGCTACCGATGATCAGTACATCACAATGTAGTTCAGGTGTTGTGTTCATGATTTTTGTTTAATTTACTAAACAGTGTTTGGGCAGAATAGCACCTCAGTGCGAGATATCGCACGTTTTTTTTATTCTCAGTTGCAGTGACTAAACGCGCATGCGCGGATTTCCGGCATGTAAAAGAAGGAAAATATTTTGCGAAGCAGGTCGTTAGCGTCAGATTTTGTGGTGAAATAAAGCCTGGGTTGCGTTACTCTTCTGACCGGATAAGAGATGTTTGAAGTCAGAAAGTGGGTATGTATCGTGAACAGACTTATAATGAGAGAAAATAAACAGTCTGTGACGCGATGAACAAAAACAAAGGCGTTACGGAACTTATTGAAGAATAGACACTCCAACTCGGTGTTTGCTCAAAAGTGCGGGATTTGTAGAGTGGCGTTTCGATAACGCGTGGAATTTTGGTTTGGGGAGACATTACCTCGGATGAGCGAGCAGTTAACGGACCAGGTCCTGGTTGAACGGGTCCAGAAGGGAGATCAGAAAGCCTTTAACCTACTGGTGGTGCGCTACCAGCATAAGGTGGCGAGTCTGGTTTCCCGCTATGTACCGTCAGGTGATGTGCCTGATGTTGTACAAGAGTCTTTTATTAAGGCCTATCGCGCGCTGGACTCGTTCCGGGGAGATAGTGCTTTTTATACCTGGCTGTACCGTATTGCGGTCAATACGGCAAAGAATTATCTGGTCGCTCAGGGCCGTCGTCCGCCTTCAAGTGATGTGGACGCAATCGACGCCGAAAACTTCGAAAGTGGCGGTGCGCTGAAAGAAATTTCGAACCCTGAGAACTTAATGTTGTCAGAAGAACTGAGACAAATTGTTTTTCGCACGATCGAGTCGCTCCCGGAAGATTTACGCATGGCAATTACGTTACGGGAGCTTGATGGTCTGAGCTATGAAGAGATAGCCGCTATCATGGATTGTCCGGTCGGCACGGTACGTTCACGAATTTTCCGTGCGCGAGAAGCTATTGATAATAAAGTTCAACCGCTTATCAGGCGTTGACGATAGCGGGATACTGGAAAAGGTATTAGGCATGCAGAAAGAAAAACTTTCCGCTTTAATGGATGGTGAAACGCTGGATAGTGAGCTGCTCAATGAGTTGTCTCATTCTCCCGAAATGCAAGAGACCTGGGAGAGTTACCATCTCATCCGTGACACCCTTCGTGGTGACACCAGCGAGGTTATCCATTTCGATATCTCAGCCCGCGTGATGGCGGCTATTGAGAATGAGCCTGTTCATCAGACCACTCCGCTGATTCCTGAAGCTCAACCTGCACCACACCAGTGGCAGAAAATGCCGTTCTGGCAGAAGGTGCGTCCGTGGGCCAGTCAACTTACCCAAATGGGTGTGGCGGCATGCGTATCGCTTGCAGTTATCGTTGGCGTCCAGCACTATAATACTCAGTCTGAAACTAATCAGCAGCCAGAAGCGCCAGTGTTCAATACACTGCCGATGATGGGCAAAGCCAGCCCGGTAAGTTTGGGTGTACCGGCTGATGCCTCCGCCAGTGGCGGTCAGCAACAGCAGGTTCAGGAGCAGCGCCGTCGCATTAATGCGATGTTGCAGGATTATGAGTTGCAGCGTCGTCTGCACTCAGAACAGCTTCAGTTTGAGCAGGCACAAACCCAGCAGGCTGCTGTGCAGGTGCCAGGAAACCAAACTTTAGGAACGCAATCGCAGTAATGAAGCAACTTTGGTTCGCCATGTCTCTGATGGCGGGTAGCCTGTTCTTCTCTGCCAACGCCTCGGCTGATGTTTCATCCGGGGCGTTGTTGCAGCAAATGAATCTGGCCAGCCAGTCACTCAATTACGAGTTGGCATTTATCAGCATCAATAAGCAGGGCGTCGAGTCGTTACGCTATCGCCATGCCCGTCTTGATAATCAGCCGCTCGCGCAACTTTTACAGATGGATGGCCCGCGTCGGGAAGTGGTTCAGCGTGGTAACGAAATCAGCTATTTCGAGCCAGGCCTGGAGCCTTTTACCCTCAATGGCGACTATATCGTTGATTCTCTGCCATCGCTCATCTACACCGACTTCAAGCGCCTTGCCCCTTACTACGATTTTATTTCGGTAGGGCGTACGCGCATCGCTGACAGATTGTGTGAAGTGATCCGCGTTGTCGCCCGCGACGGGACGCGTTACAGCTACATTGTCTGGATTGATGCCGAAACCAAGCTTCCAATGCGTGTAGACCTGCTTGATCGCGATGGCGAAACGCTGGAACAGTTCCGCGTTATCTCCTTTAGCGTTAATAATCAGGTGGGTAATAGCATGCAGAATCTGGCGAAAGCCAGCCTGCCGCCGCTGCTTTCTGTTCCGGCGGGCGATTCCGTGAATTTCAACTGGGTTCCTTCCTGGATCCCGCAAGGCTTTACGGAAGTATCAAGCAGCCGCCGACAACTGCCTACCATTGAAACGCCGGTTGAATCGCGCCTCTACTCCGATGGCTTGTTCAGCTTCTCGGTGAACATCAATCGCGCGACGGCAAACAGTGCCGAACAAATGCTGCGTACCGGACGTCGAACAGTCAGTACCACGGTACGCGACAACGCGGAGATCACCATCGTCGGCGAATTACCCCCGCAAACGGCGAAGCGTATTTCTGACAGCATCAAATTCAGGGCTGCACAATGATTAAAGAGTGGGCTACGGTTGTATCATGGCAGGACGGTGTTGCGCTGGTAAGCTGTGATGTAAAGGCCTCCTGTAACAGTTGTGCATCCCGGGCGGGTTGCGGCAGCCGCGTGCTAAATAAGCTCGGGCCGCAAACCTCGCACACGCTTTCCGTGCCAAGTGATCAACCGCTGGTGGCAGGACAGAAGGTGGAACTGGGCATTGCCGAAGGCAGCCTGCTGGGTTCCGCAATGCTGGTTTATCTCTCCCCGCTGGTGGGGCTCTTTGTGATGGGCGGCGTGTTTCAGATGCTGTTTGGTACCGATGCGGCGGCCATGTGCGGCGCTGCATTGGGAGGTATGGGTGGTTTCTGGCTTGCCAAAGGTTTCTCCCCAAGGCTCGCAGCCCGCGAAGCGTGGCAGCCTGTTATTCTCAGCGTAGGGCTGGCACCAGACCAACTTCGTGTTGAGACGCTCTCCTCTGAGGCCCGGTGATCCATCGGGCTTTATCATCATTTACATCTTAAAAAAGAAAACGCCATTTCTTCACGCTATACCTGGCGCTAAGTGCATTTCCAGGTAACGGAGATGTAGTGTAGAATGCTGCGTTTTCGCACTGAAAAACGTCAGGCTAAGAACAGCGGCCTCCAGGAATTCGTAAGGCATAATTATTTAACTATATGAAGAACATACGTAACTTTTCGATCATTGCTCACATTGACCACGGTAAGTCGACGCTGTCTGACCGTATTATCCAGATTTGCGGTGGCCTGTCTGATCGTGAAATGGAAGCCCAGGTTCTGGACTCCATGGACCTGGAACGCGAACGTGGTATCACCATTAAAGCGCAGAGCGTCACGCTCGATTACAAGGCGGCTGATGGTGAAACCTACCAACTGAACTTTATCGACACCCCAGGCCACGTTGACTTCTCCTATGAAGTTTCTCGCTCGCTGGCAGCCTGTGAAGGCGCGCTGCTGGTGGTGGATGCGGGGCAGGGCGTAGAAGCCCAGACCCTGGCAAACTGCTACACGGCGATGGAAATGGATCTCGAGGTGGTGCCGGTTCTGAACAAGATCGACCTTCCAGCCGCTGACCCTGAGCGCGTGGCGGAAGAGATTGAAGATATCGTCGGAATTGACGCGACCGATGCCGTGCGTTGCTCGGCCAAAACCGGCGTGGGCGTTACCGATGTGCTGGAACGTCTGGTGCGTGATATTCCGCCACCAGAAGGTGACCCGGATGCCCCACTGCAGGCGCTGATTATCGACTCCTGGTTCGATAACTATCTGGGCGTTGTCTCGCTGGTGCGTATTAAAAACGGCACCATGCGTAAAGGCGACAAAATTAAGGTGATGAGTACCGGCCAGGTCTATAACGCAGACCGTCTCGGGATCTTCACACCAAAACAGGTTGACCGTACCGAGCTGAAATGCGGCGAGGTGGGTTGGCTGGTTTGTGCCATTAAAGACATTCTCGGTGCGCCAGTGGGCGATACCCTGACCGGCGCGCGTAACCCGGCAGAAAAAGCGCTGCCAGGCTTTAAAAAGGTGAAACCACAGGTTTATGCCGGCCTGTTCCCGGTCAGCTCTGACGACTACGAGAACTTCCGTGATGCGCTCGGCAAGCTGAGCCTGAACGATGCCTCGCTGTTCTACGAGCCAGAAAGCTCCACGGCGCTCGGCTTCGGCTTCCGCTGCGGCTTCCTTGGTCTGCTGCACATGGAGATCATTCAGGAACGTCTGGAGCGTGAATACGATCTGGATCTGATCACCACCGCGCCGACCGTAGTGTACGAAGTGCAGACCACCAACAAAGAGATTGTCTACGTCGACAGCCCGTCCAAGCTGCCGCCGCTGAACAACATCGATGAGTTGCGTGAGCCAATCGCAGAGTGTCATATGCTGCTGCCGCAGGAATATCTGGGTAACGTTATCACGCTGTGCGTGGAGAAACGTGGCGTTCAGACCAACATGGTTTACCACGGTAACCAGGTCGCGCTGACCTACGAAATCCCAATGGCGGAAGTGGTTCTCGACTTCTTCGACCGTCTGAAGTCTACGTCTCGTGGCTATGCGTCACTGGATTACAACTTCAAACGCTTCCAGGCTTCGAACATGGTACGTGTGGACGTGCTGATCAACGGCGAACGTGTTGATGCGCTGGCCCTGATCACCCACAACGACAATGCACCGTACCGTGGCCGTGAGCTGGTTGAGAAGATGAAAGATCTGATCCCGCGTCAGCAGTTTGATATCGCGATTCAGGCGGCCATCGGCAACCACATTATCGCCCGCTCTACCGTGAAACAGCTGCGTAAAAACGTTCTGGCGAAATGCTATGGCGGTGACGTCAGCCGTAAGAAAAAGCTGCTCCAGAAGCAGAAAGAAGGTAAGAAGCGTATGAAGCAGGTCGGTAACGTCGAACTGCCGCAGGAAGCATTCCTTGCCATTCTGCATGTTGGTAAAGACGGCAAATAACCCTAAGGAGTTGGCATGGCGAACATGTTTGCCCTGATCCTGGTCATCGCTACCCTGGTGACAGGTCTGTTGTGGTGTCTGGATAAGTTTATTTTCGCCCCAAAACGCCGTGAACGTCAGGCTGCCGCGCAGGCAGCCACAGGTGATGGGCTTGATGCGAAAACCCTGAAGAAAGTTGGCCCGAAACCGGGCTGGCTGGAGACCGGGGCATCGGTATTCCCGGTGCTGGCGATTGTGCTGGTGGTGCGTTCGTTTATTTACGAGCCCTTCCAGATCCCGTCAGGCTCCATGATGCCAACGCTGCTGATTGGTGATTTTATTCTGGTCGAGAAGTTTGCCTATGGCATTAAAGATCCGATCTACCAGAAAACGCTGATCGAAACGGGCCATCCGAAACGTGGCGACATTGTGGTGTTTAAATACCCGGACGATCCACGCCTTGACTACATCAAGCGCGCGGTGGGTCTGCCGGGTGATAAAGTCACCTACGATCCGGTTGCCAAAGAAGTGACCGTTCAGCCTGGCTGCAGCTCCGGTACCGCCTGTGAAAACGCGCTGCCAATCACCTACTCAAACGTTGAGCCAAGTGATTTTGTGCAGACCTTTGCCCGTCGTAACGGCGGCGAAGCGACCAACGGTTTCTTCCAGGTGCCGAAAGATGAAACCAAAGAGAACGGTATTCGTCTGGTCGAACGTAAAGAGACGCTGGGTGATGTGACGCACCGGATCCTGACCGTGCCAATTGCGCAGGATCAGGTCGGGATGTATTACAAACAGCCAGGTCAGCAGCTGGCCACCTGGATCGTACCGCCGGGACAGTACTTCATGATGGGCGATAACCGCGATAACTCCGCGGACAGCCGTTACTGGGGCTTTGTGCCGGAAGCGAATCTGGTGGGTAAAGCAACCGCAATCTGGATGAGTTTCGAGAAACAGGAAGGCGAATGGCCGACCGGGGTACGCCTGAATCGTATTGGCGGGATCCATTAATTCTCAATAATTGAACACGTAGTCGCTTTAATTAGCGGCTACGTGAATTATTTCAGCGATAAATCTCTTCGAACTAACGACATCCCCTGTCGTTGTGTATAGAATATTCCCCCGAAGTTTAAGGTTGGCCCTGCAAGGGTGCCACGGCACACGAAACCGCGTTGGTTTTCTCAGGTCGGTTTCGTGTGCTGCATTTTTGACGCATTCATTTATTGGTATCGCATGAACCCCATCGTAATTAATCGGCTTCAACGGAAGCTGGGCTACACTTTTCATCATCAGGAGCTGTTGCAACAGGCATTAACCCATCGCAGTGCCAGCAGCAAACACAATGAGCGCCTCGAATTTTTAGGTGACTCTATTTTGAGTTTCGTGATTGCTAATGCGCTTTATCATCGTTTCCCGCGTGTGGATGAAGGTGATATGAGCCGCATGCGCGCCACGCTGGTAAGGGGTAACACCCTTGCGGAAATCGCACGCGAATTTGAACTGGGCGAATGTCTGCGTCTTGGGCCGGGTGAACTGAAAAGCGGCGGCTTCCGTCGTGAATCTATTCTTGCCGATACGGTTGAGGCATTAATCGGTGGCGTGTTCCTGGACAGCGATATCCAGACCGTAGAAAAACTGATCCTGAACTGGTATCAGACCCGTCTGGATGAAATCAGTCCGGGCGATAAACAAAAAGATCCGAAAACGCGTTTGCAGGAATATTTGCAGGGTCGTCACCTCCCGCTGCCATCTTATCTGGTGGTGCAGGTGCGTGGTGAAGCGCACGATCAGGAATTTACCATCCATTGCCAGGTCAGTGGCCTGAGTGAACCGGTGGTGGGCACAGGTTCAAGCCGTCGTAAGGCTGAACAGGCTGCCGCCGAACAGGCGTTAAAAATGCTGGAGCTGGAATGAGCGAAGAAAAAACCTATTGCGGATTTATTGCCATCGTCGGACGTCCGAACGTGGGTAAATCCACCCTGCTGAATAATCTGCTTGGGCAGAAGATTTCGATCACCTCGCGTAAGGCACAGACCACGCGTCATCGCATTGTCGGTATCCATACTGAAGGCGCGTATCAGGCGATCTACGTCGATACCCCTGGCCTGCACATGGAAGAGAAGCGTGCCATTAACCGCCTGATGAACAAAGCGGCGAGCAGCTCGATTGGTGACGTGGAGCTGGTTATTTTCGTTGTGGAAGGCACCCGCTGGACGCCGGACGACGAAATGGTCCTGAACAAGCTGCGTGACGGTAAAACGCCGGTGATCCTCGCGGTCAACAAAGTGGATAACGTACAGGAAAAAGCCGATCTGCTGCCGCACCTGCAGTGGCTGGGTAGCCAGATGAACTTCCTCGACATCGTTCCGCTGTCTGCAGAGACCGGTCTGAACGTGGATACCATCGCCGGTATCGTGCGTAAGCATCTGCCGGAAGCGACTCACCACTTCCCGGAAGATTACATCACCGATCGTTCTCAGCGCTTTATGGCTTCTGAAATCATCCGCGAAAAGCTGATGCGTTTCCTTGGCGCAGAATTGCCGTACTCCGTGACGGTCGAGATCGAGCGTTTCCAGAGTAACGAGCGTGGCGGTTACGACATCAATGGTCTGATCCTCGTTGAGCGTGAAGGGCAGAAGAAGATGGTCATTGGCAACAAAGGCGCCAAGATCAAAACCATCGGTATCGAAGCCCGTAAAGACATGCAGGAGATGTTTGAAGCACCGGTTCACCTGGAGCTGTGGGTGAAAGTGAAATCTGGCTGGGCCGATGATGAGCGTGCTCTGCGCAGCCTCGGTTACGGCGAAGATCAGTAAACCAAGACGACGCGCAAATGGAAGGCTGGCAGCGCGCTTTTGTTCTGCATAGTCGTCCCTGGAGCGAAACCAGCCTGATGCTGGACGTCTTCACGGAAGAGTCGGGTCGCGTGCGCCTTGTTGCAAAAGGCGCACGTTCCAAACGTTCCAACCTCAAAGGCGCCTTACAGCCCTTTACGCCGCTGCTGGTCCGCTTTGGCGGGCGAGGGGAAGTCAAAACCCTGCGCAGCGCTGAAGCCGTCTCTCTGGCGCTTCCCCTTTCTGGCATCACGCTTTACAGCGGTCTGTACGTCAATGAACTCATTTCACGCGTTCTTGAACATGAGACTCGCTTCTCTGAACTTTTCTTCGATTATCTGCACTGTATCCAGGCCCTTGCTGGCGCAACCGGTTCGCCTGAACCCGCCCTGCGCCGTTTCGAGCTGGCGCTGCTGGGTCACCTGGGATATGGCGTCGATTTTCTGCATTGTGCGGGGAGTGGAGACGAGGTCGAAGACGGGATGACCTACCGGTATCGGGAAGAAAAAGGGTTTATCGCCAGCGTCGTGATTGATAACAACACCTTTACCGGACGCCAGCTCCGGGCGCTGTATGAGCGCGAATTTCCGGACCAGGATACCCTTCGTGCAGCAAAACGCTTTACCCGGATTGCGCTCAAGCCGTATCTTGGGGGCAAACCCCTGAAGAGCCGCGAATTGTTCAGGCAGTTTATGCCGAAACGTTAACGTTTTATCCCTCACCCCAGCCCTCTTCCGGAGGGAGAGAGGGAAGGAAAATGAATCAAAATACCGAGGATTGTCATGGCTGAATTACTGTTAGGCGTCAACATCGATCACATCGCCACGCTGCGTAATGCTCGTGGTACGGCTTATCCCGATCCGGTTCAGGCGGCGTTTATCGCTGAGCAGGCTGGCGCCGATGGCATTACCGTTCATCTGCGCGAAGACCGCCGCCACATCACTGACCGTGACGTGCGTATTCTGCGACAGACGCTGGATACCAGGATGAACCTGGAGATGGCGGTCACGGAAGAGATGCTGACGATTGCCTGTGACACCAAACCGCATTTCTGCTGCCTGGTACCGGAAAAGCGTCAGGAAGTGACCACCGAAGGCGGTCTGGACGTGGCGGGGCAGCGTGACAAAATGCGCGATGCCTGCAAACGCCTGGCGGACGCGGGTATCCTGGTTTCTCTGTTCATTGACGCTGATGCGGAGCAGATCAAAGCGGCGGCTGACGTGGGCGCGCCGTATATTGAAATTCACACCGGCTGCTACGCCGATGCCAAAAACGATGCCGAGCAGGCTAAAGAGCTGGAGCGTATCGCGAAAGCGGCTACTTACGCCGCGAGCCTGGGTCTGAAGGTTAACGCAGGGCATGGGCTGACCTACCACAACGTTAAAGCTATCGCCGCCCTGCCGGAAATGCATGAGCTGAACATCGGCCACGCCATTATTGGCCGTGCGGTGATGAGTGGCCTGAAAGAGGCGGTTTCAGAAATGAAACGCCTGATGCTGGAAGCGCGTCAGTAATGGCTATTCTGGGCTTAGGTACCGACATCGTCGAGATAGCCCGCATTGAAGCGGTGATCGCCCGTAGTGGCGATCGCCTGGCAAGGCGCGTGCTGAGCGATAACGAATGGGCCATCTGGGAAGCGCATCAGCAGCCGGTACGTTTCCTGGCCAAGCGCTTTGCCGTTAAAGAGGCAGCGGCCAAAGCCTTTGGCACCGGTATTCGTAACGGTCTGGCGTTTAACCAGTTTGAAGTGTTTAACGATGAGCTGGGTAAGCCGCGCCTGCGTTTATGGGGCGAGGCCTTGAAGCTGGCAGAGAAACTCGGCGTGGCGCACATGCACGTGACAATCGCGGATGAACGGCACTATGCCAGCGCAACGGTGATTATCGAGAGTTAAAGTTTGTCCGCGTGATGCATCAGGACAAACTTATCCCACAGCTGCTCTTCGCTTTCGACGTGTGCCGGATCCTTCAGGATGGTATTGGGGATCGGGCACACCTTCTGGCAGGTCGGCGTTTCATAGTGGCCAATGCACTCGGTGCAACGGTCAGTGTTAATCTCATAAATGCTGTCGCCCATCGAAATGGCCTGGTTAGGGCATTCCGGTTCGCACATATCGCAGTTGATGCATTTTTTGGTGATTAACAGCGCCATCAGGAAATTCTCAGAAACAACACAAACAGGGCGGGCATTATACGCTCATTCGTTGTTCAAACCAGTTTTTTTACCAGCTCTTCGCTGTGACGAATTCGCTCAGGCGCATGCTCCAGATCCTGCTGCACCAGCGCCATAAACAGCAGATCCGTCAGCATCATTTGCGCGCTGGTGGACGAAATAGCCGCGCTGCGCGTGGCCTGCTCCTCGGCAATGGTATACAAGCAGCGCGTTGCCCGCTGCTGCAGTGCATTGGGCGTAAAACCGGTAATAGCCAGAATTTTACCACCCACACGCAGGGCCTCGTCGGTGGCCATGTTGATTTCACGGCGTTCCCCGGTATAGGAGATCGCCAGCAGCAGATCGTCAGGATCCATGGCCTGCACTGTCGCCAGCAGGGCATGCATATCCTGTTCGACGATGGCGTTATACCCGATTTTCGTCAGCTTCCAGCCAAAATTACGCGCCACCAGCCCGGACGCGCCGATGCCGGTCAAAATGATCCGTCGTGCCGCACGCAGCATGGCCACGCTTTCCAGTAATTTTTCTTCAGTGTTTACATCGAGAGTGGCGTGCATGGCCGCGACGTTCTCTTTGATCAACTTCTCGCCCACCAGACGCATGGGATCATCGCCACGGATCTGATTATGCACCGGCATGGATTGCGGATTGGGGTTACTCACCAGGGCTTCGCTGATTGCCAGTTTCAGGGCCGGGAAGCCCTTAAAGCCAATCTTCTGGGCAAACTTCACCACGCTGGACTGGCTCACACCCGCTTCACTTGCCAGCTGCTGAGAGCTGAGATGGCGGGCATGGTCGGGCTGAGAAAGCAAAAAATCCGCCAGCTTTTTGTCGCTTTGAGCAAAGCCTGCATAACGCTGGCGAATGCGAATTAAACAGTTCATACGTTCTCCTGGCGAAAATGTGATTGTCTGCGCAAATACGAATTTTGCTCGCCTGAATGAATTTTATATTCCATTATAGTGCGATTATTATGAATTAAAAATTCCAGAGGTAAAAAAGATGAATCTTGGCTCACTTGTATCAGAAACGCGTAACCCGCAAACCATGGATCTGGATGCTCTTTCCACCCTTGAGCTGGTTAACCGTTTTAATCAACAGGATACGCTGGTCGCACTGGCAGTGAAAGAGACATTACCAGAGGTGGCGAAGGCCGTCGATGCTGCGGCACAGGCGCTCATGGCGGGGGGCCGCATTATTTATATGGGTGCCGGAACCAGCGGACGACTCGGCGTGCTGGATGCCTCTGAATGTCCGCCTACGTTCGGCGTTCCGCACGGGCTGGTGGTCGGTCTCATTGCCGGTGGGCCTGGCGCACTGCTGAAGGCGGTAGAAGGGGCGGAAGACAACAAACAGCTCGGTGAAGATGACCTGAAAGGGCTTAACCTCAATGCAAACGATCTGGTGGTCGGGCTGGCCGCTTCCGGGCGCACACCTTACGTCATTGGTGGCCTGGAATATGCCAATCAGACGGGCTGCACTACCGTGGCTATCTCCTGTAATCCAGGCTCGCCCATTGCGCAGGTGGCCCACATCGCTATTTCGCCGGTCGTCGGGCCCGAAGCGCTCACCGGCTCCACGCGCCTTAAATCCGGGACCGCGCAAAAACTGGTGCTCAATATGATCTCCACCGGCGCGATGGTGAAGTTCGGCAAGGTGTATCAGAACCTGATGGTGGATATGCAGGCCACCAACGTCAAGCTGGTGGACCGGGCCTGTCGCATGGTGATGGAAGCGACCGGTGCGAGCCGCGAAGAGGCGGAAGCCGTACTCCAACAAACCGATCACGATGTTAAACCGGCCATTCTGATGATCCTGAGCGGGCTGGATGCCGCCGCCGCGCGAGCCAGGCTTGCCGAGCATAATGGATTCTTACGGGCGGCATTAGAAAACTAACACAGAGGCGTGTATGGAAAAAACAGCAGCGCTCGCCAGCCATATTTTGCAGGGGATCGGCGGAGAGAAGAACATTCAGCGTCTGGAAAACTGCATGACGCGTGTGCGCGTCGAGGTGCATGACGACGACCAGCTTGATATCGCGCACCTTAAGCAGCTTCCTGGCGTCAGCGGGTACGTAAAGCAGGGGCAGCAGCATCAGCTGATCGTCGGGCCGGGAAAAGCGGCGCAGGTCGTTGATGCCATGCGCGCATTGATGGGCGGAGGGGCGGCCGCGCCGGTTGACGATGCCGAGCGCACCAAAGCGCAGGCGAAGGCCAAATACAAAGCCCCCATGAGCGATGCGCTGCGACAGCTGGCAAACGTCTTTATTCCACTTATTCCGGCGTTTATTGCCTCCGGGTTGATCACCGGGATCATCAATATCCTCAAGCGGCCGGATATTGTCGGCGATTTTGCCACGCACTATCCGAACCTGCTCGGCATTCTGGGGATCTTTGGTAGCGCTGTCTTCGCCATCATGAACATTCTGGTTGGGGTTAACACCGCCAAAGTGTTTGGCGGCTCAATGGCGATGGGCGGGGTGATGGCCGGTATTCTCTCCAGCCCGCAGCTTGCGCAGATAACCCTGTTTGGCGAGGCTCTCCAGCCCGGGCGCGGCGGGGTGATTGCGGTGCTGTTGGTGGTCATCCTGATGTGCTGGATTGAGAAAAAGCTGCGCGCCGCTCTGCCCGGTTCCATTGAGCTGATCCTCAATCCGCTGCTTACCACGCTTATCACCGGCTGTGTGGCGATTGTGGCCCTGCAGCCGCTGGGCGGCTGGATCTCTGAGGTGATTGCCCACGGCGCTTCTCTGGCTATCGATCGCGGCGGGTTATTAGTGGGCGCTGTGCTGTCAGGGACCTTCCTGCCGCTGGTGCTGACCGGGCTGCATCAGGGGCTGGTGCCGATCCACGTCGAGCTGGTGCAGGCTCATGGTTATAACGCGCTACTGCCCATTCTGTCGATGGCGGGGGTAGGTCAGGTTGGTGCGGCGATTGCCGTGCTGCTGAAAACCCGTAACGCGCGCCTGAAAAAAGTGATTAAAGGGGCGCTACCGGTCGGATTGCTGGGCATTGGCGAGCCGCTGATTTTTGGTGTCACGCTGCCGCTCGGTAAGCCTTTCCTCGCGGCCTGTCTGGGCGGGGCGGTGGGCGGGGCGCTTATCAGCTACTGGAAAGTTGCCACTGTTATCACCTTTGGACTCTCCGGTTTACCGCTGGCGCTCACCATCGTGACCGGAAAAGTCATGCTCTATCTGTTAGGCTATCTGGTAGCGGTGATCGCCGGGTTCCTGTTTACCTGGCTGGCGGGATTCAACGACCCAGAGGAGTAAGGTTTGGCTAATCACGAGCGTCGTGTTGTCTTTTTCGACCTGGATGGAACGCTGCATCAGCAGGATATGTTTGGCACGTTTATGCGCTACCTGCTGCGGCGTCAGCCCCTGAACGCACTGCTCGTCTTACCTTTGTTACCCGTGATTGGCCTTGCGCTGCTGGTGAAAGGCCGGGCAGCGCGCTGGCCAATGAGCCTGCTGCTCTGGGGCTGTACCTTTGGCCACAGTGAAGCCCGGCTCAAACAGCTTGAGCAAGACTTTGCGCACTGGTTTCGCGATCATGTGACGGCGTTTCCGGTTGTGCAGGCACGGCTGACCAGCTACCTCGATGCGAACGACGCCGATATCTGGTTGATTACCGGCTCGCCGCAGTCGCTGGTAGAGCAGGTCTATTTTGATACGCCGTGGTTGCCGAGAGTGAACCTGATCGCCACGCAGATCTCTCGTGGTTACGGCGGGTGGGTATTGAGCATGCGCTGTCTGGGGCATGAAAAGGTGGCCCAGCTGGAGATGCGCATTGGCACGCCGCTGCGCCTGTACAGCGGTTACAGTGACAGTAAGCAGGACAACCCGCTGCTCTATTTTTGCCAGCACCGCTGGCGCGTCACGCCTGCGGGTGAACTTCAGCAACTCGAATAGTTTTATCCATAGCGGGTGTGTATAATGCCGCCCGCTTTTCGACTGGAGTATCAACCGTTGTCCAACCCTGAATTCTCACACGAATACTGGATGCGCCATGCGCTCACCCTTGCCCGGCGCGCCTGGGACGAGGGAGAAGTACCCGTGGGTGCGGTGCTTGTCCATAACAACCAGGTGATTGGAGAAGGGTGGAACCGCCCGATTGGTCGCCACGATCCTACCGCTCACGCAGAAATCATGGCGCTTCGTCAGGGTGGGCTGGTACTGCAAAACTACCGTCTGCTCGACACCACGCTGTACGTCACGCTTGAGCCATGCGTCATGTGTTCCGGCGCGATGGTGCACAGCCGTATCGGTACGCTGGTCTTTGGCGCGCGGGATGAAAAAACCGGTGCTGCGGGCTCGCTGATGGACGTACTTGGACACCCGGGAATGAACCATCAGGTGAAGACTATCGGTGGGGTGCTTGCACCAGAGTGTTCGGGGCTATTAAGTGATTTCTTTCGAATGCGCCGTCAGCAGAAAAAGCAACAAAAGGCAGAATTGAAGTCGTCGGGCGATTAATTTCGTCCGGTGCCACAACCGGATAGCTTTGCGCCAGCTGTTTCGCCTCTGTCGCCTCTTTTTCCTTCTCCAGCAGATACCCCACCAGGCTAATCTGATATTTACGAATATTTTCCACGTAGGCATAAGCCTCATGCCCGCGCGCATAGCCGTAGGTGAGCTTGTTGTACCACGGCTTCTGGCTCAGGAGCGGCAGACGCTGTTTTACGTCAGACCAGCTGTCGGGGTTGCCTTTTGTTTTTGCCGTCAGGGCCCGGGCGTCGAGCATGTGGGCATAGCCCATGTTGTAGGCGGCCAGCGCGAACCAGATACGCTCCTCTTCCGGCACCGTCTCGGGGACTTTGGCCATCATATCCTGCAGGTAGCGCGCGCCGCCGCTGATGCTCTGTTCCGCATCGGTACGGTCGGTCAGCCCGAGGCTCTGCGCGGTATTTTTCGTCAGCATCATCAGGCCGCGCACGCCGGTGGGGGAGGTGGCCTGGGTGTCCCAGTGGGACTCCTGATACGAGATAGCCGCCAGTAGTTTCCAGTCAATCTCCTGCGCATATTTTTCGAACAGAGGCTGCAGGTCAGGCAGGACGCTGTCTACCGCGCGCAGGAAGCTGCGGGTGTCAACGTAGTCAAAGTCATCACCATGGCCGAGGTACTTCTCTTCCAGGCGTGCCAGGGTGCCGTCTTCATTAATGGTGTTATAAAAATCGAGCATGGCCGCAGAGAGGGTCTGATCGTCATCAAGATGAGTAAACCAGGTCACGGGCTGTTCGTCCGTCACGTCCAGCGCCACGGCGATTTCAGGATGCACCCGCTGGAACAGGCTGATCGCCACGGAGTCGGCGATGGTGTAAGGCAATTTCTGATCTTTGACCTGGTCCAGCAGCTCCGTCGTGCCGAGTTTAGGGTCAACGGTCCAGCTCAGATCGGGGTATTTCTTCTCCTTCAGCTCACGCAGATCGTCAATCACCACATGGCCAGGGGCAATCGTCAGCTGTTGAGCGTTGATCGAGGCCAGCGTACGCGGGCGCAGGCTACCGACGCGATAGACCAGCTGCTGTGAAACGGAGTAATAGGTCGGGCCCGGCTGGTAATTCTTGCTGCGCTCGCTGTTGTACACCAGCCCGGCGGCGAGGATATCGGCATCGTTGTTATCCAGGTCATCAAACAGCTGGCTGATGTTCTGGCGCACGGTGATTTTGAGCTTCACGCCAAGGTAATCGGCAAACTGCTGAGCCAGCTCATAATCCAGACCGATGGTTTTGCCGTTGATGTCGCTGTAAATCAGCGGAGAGTTAAGCGTGCTGACACGCAACTCCCCCCGCTCCTGAATGGCGGCGATACGGTTTTCGGCTTTGCCGAACCATGGGATGGAAGGCCAGAGGGCCACTGCCAACAGCAACGTTACAATGCCGATGAGCAGATAATTAATCTTTAATTTTTTCAATTAGTTAATTCTCTGCGACGCCGGTTGCCTTAGTATGCTGTAGCCATGTTAAAAATAAGGTTTGCCATTGATTGAGCGGCATTTTGCGTAAAGTTACGCCACTTGGCAACAAATTAGAGAGAGAGGTCACATCTATTGTTAAACGACTCCGTCGATTTTATTTCGACGCAAACGGTTTCGTCGACGCTCAGGATTCTCTATAATGACGCCCGTTTTCCCCCCTTGCGCACACTGTAAGCGCCCCGGCGCTTCGAAGACGAGAGACTTATGATGGAAATTCTGCGTGGTTCGCCTGCACTGTCTGCCTTCCGTATTAACAAACTGCTGGCACGTTTTCAGGCAGCCGACCTTCCGGTAAGCAATATTTACGCTGAGTATGTCCATTTTGCTGACCTGAATGCCCCCCTGAATGCAGAGGAGCGCGTACAGCTGGAACGCCTGCTCAAGTATGGCCCAAGTCTGAGCAGCCATACCCCAACCGGTAAACTCATCCTTGCGACGCCTCGTCCAGGCACCATCTCCCCCTGGTCTTCCAAAGCGACTGACATCGCTCACAACTGTGGTCTGAACCAGATTAACCGTCTGGAACGCGGCGTGGCGTATTACGTTGAAGCCTCCACCCTGAGCGACGCCCAGTGGCAGGCGGTAGCCGCAGAGCTGCATGACCGCATGATGGAGAGCGTATTTGCTTCTCTGGATGATGCGCAGAAACTTTTCTCCCACCATCAGCCTGCGCCAGTACAGAGCGTGGATTTGCTGGGGCAGGGCCGTCAGGCGCTGATTGACGCTAACCTGCGTCTCGGCCTGGCACTGGCAGAAGATGAGATTGACTACCTGCAGGATGCGTTCGTTAAGCTGAACCGCAATCCAAACGACATCGAACTCTATATGTTCGCGCAGGCTAACTCTGAGCACTGCCGCCACAAGATTTTCAATGCCGACTGGATTATTGACGGTGAGCAGCAGCCGAAGTCGCTGTTCAAAATGATCAAAAACACCATGGAGAAAACCCCTGACCACGTGCTGTCTGCCTATAAAGACAACGCCGCGGTGATGGAAGGTTCCGAGGTGGGCCGCTTTTTCGCCGATCGCGAAGCGGGGCGCTATGACTTCCATCAGGAGCCGGCGCATATCCTGATGAAGGTAGAAACTCACAACCACCCAACGGCGATCTCTCCGTGGCCGGGTGCGGCAACCGGTTCCGGCGGTGAAATCCGTGACGAAGGGGCGACGGGCCGTGGTGCGAAACCAAAAGCGGGCCTGGTCGGTTTCTCTGTTTCCAACCTGCGTATCCCGGGCTTTGAACAGCCGTGGGAAGAAGATTTCGGCAAGCCAGAGCGCATCGTGACCGCGCTGGACATCATGACCGAAGGTCCACTGGGCGGCGCGGCATTCAACAACGAATTTGGTCGTCCTGCGCTGAACGGTTACTTCCGTACCTATGAAGAGAAAGTGGACAGCCACAACGGCGAAGAGCTGCGCGGCTACCACAAACCGATCATGCTGGCGGGTGGGATCGGCAACATTCGCGCCGATCACGTGCAGAAAGGTGAGATCGTCGTCGGTGCGAAGCTGATCGTCCTCGGTGGACCGGCGATGAACATCGGCCTGGGCGGCGGTGCGGCCTCTTCAATGACATCCGGTCAGTCTGACGCCGATCTCGACTTTGCCTCCGTTCAGCGCGACAACCCGGAAATGGAGCGTCGTTGCCAGGAAGTGATCGACCGCTGCTGGCAGCTGGGTGATGCAAACCCAATCCTCTTTATCCACGACGTTGGCGCGGGCGGCCTGTCCAACGCCATGCCGGAGCTGGTGAGTGACGGTGGTCGCGGTGGTCGTTTCAACCTGCGCGATATTCTGAGCGATGAGCCGGGCATGAGCCCGCTGGAGATCTGGTGTAACGAATCTCAGGAGCGTTATGTGCTGGCCGTCGCAGCCGATCAACTGCCGCTGTTTGACGAGCTGTGCCGCCGCGAGCGCGCGCCGTACGCGGTAATCGGTGAAGCGACCGAAGAGAAACACCTGACCCTGAGCGATACCCATTTCGACAACCAGCCAATCGACCTGCCGCTGGACGTGCTGCTCGGCAAAACGCCGAAGATGACCCGCGACGTGCAGACTCGCAAAGCGGCGGGCAACGCGCTGGATCGTCAGGGCATTACCGTAGCAGACGCGGTGAATCGCGTGCTGCACCTGCCTGCAGTGGCGGAGAAAACCTTCCTGGTCACCATCGGCGACCGTACCGTGACCGGTATGGTCTCGCGCGATCAGATGGTGGGGCCATGGCAGATCCCGGTGGCGAACTGCGCCGTGACCACTGCGAGCCTCGACAGCTACTACGGTGAAGCGATGGCGCTGGGCGAACGTACCCCGGTAGCGCTGCTGGACTTCGCGGCCTCTGCTCGTCTGGCCGTCGGTGAAGCACTGACCAACATCGCCGCGACCCAGATTGGCGATATCAAACGGATCAAACTGTCCGCGAACTGGATGGCCGCTGCTGGTCACCCGGGCGAAGACGCGGGCCTGTATGAAGCCGTTAAAGCGGTGGGTGAAGAGCTCTGTCCTGCGCTCGGCCTGACCATTCCAGTGGGTAAAGACTCCATGTCGATGAAAACCCGCTGGCAGGAAGGCAACGAGCAGCGCGAAATGACTTCGCCGCTGTCGCTGATCATCTCCGCGTTTGCCCGTGTGGAAGACGTGCGCCATACCGTGACCCCACAGCTCTCGACCGAAGACAACGCCCTGCTGCTGATTGACCTGGGTAAAGGTCACAACGCGCTGGGTGCCACCGCGCTGGCACAGGTTTACCGTCAGCTGGGTGATAAACCGGCGGACGTGCGTGATGTGGCACAGTTAAAAGGCTTCTACGACGCCATTCAGGCGCTGGTGGCGCAGCGTAAACTGCTGGCCTACCACGACCGTTCCGACGGCGGCCTGCTGGTGACCCTGGCGGAGATGGCCTTCACCGGACATTGCGGTGTTGAAGCGAACATCGCGACGCTTGGCGAAGATCGTCTGGCGGCACTGTTTAACGAAGAACTCGGCGCGGTGATTCAGGTGCGCGCGGCCGATCGTGACGCGGTTGAAGCCCTGCTGGCTCAGCACGGCCTGGCAGACTGCGTACACTACCTGGGTAAAGCCGTTCAGGGTGACCGTTTCGTCATTGAAGCGGATGGCCATGCGGTGTTCAGCGAAAGCCGCACCACGCTGCGTATGTGGTGGGCCGAAACCACCTGGCAGATGCAGCGCCTGCGTGATAACCCGGACTGTGCCGATCAGGAACACAACGCCAAGGCCAACGACAACGATCCTGGCCTGAACGTGAAGCTCTCCTTCGACATCAACGAAGACATCGCTGCACCGTACATTGCGACCGGCGCGCGTCCGAAAGTCGCCGTGCTGCGTGAGCAGGGCGTCAACTCCCACGTTGAGATGGCTGCGGCCTTCCACCGTGCGGGCTTTGATGCCATCGACGTTCATATGAGTGACCTGCTGGCAGGTCGCACCGGTCTGGAAGATTTCCATGCGCTGGTGGCGTGCGGCGGTTTCTCCTACGGTGACGTGCTGGGTGCCGGTGAAGGCTGGGCGAAGTCCATTCTCTTCAACAACCGCGTGCGCGATGAGTTCGAAAGCTTCTTCCATCGTCCGCAAACCCTGGCGCTTGGCGTGTGTAACGGCTGCCAGATGATGTCTAACCTGCGCGAGCTGATCCCGGGCAGTGAAGCGTGGCCACGCTTTGTGCGTAACCAGTCCGACCGCTTTGAAGCACGTTTCAGCCTGGTCGAAGTGACTCAAAGCCCGTCTCTGCTGCTGCAGGGAATGGTAGGGTCGCAGATGCCAATCGCCGTTTCTCACGGTGAAGGTCAGGTAGAAGTGCGTGATGCCGCCCATCTGGCTCAGCTTGAGAGCAAAGGCCTGGTGGCGCTGCGCTTTGTTGATAACTTCGGCAAGGTGACGGAAACCTATCCGGCTAACCCGAACGGCTCGGTGAACGGGATCACGGCGGTCACCAGCGAAAGCGGCCGTGCGACCATCATGATGCCACACCCTGAGCGCGTGTTCCGCACCGTGAGCAACTCCTGGCACCCGGAAAACTGGGGCGAGGACAGCCCGTGGATGCGTATCTTCCGCAACGCACGGAAACAGTTGGGTTAATCGGTATTGCCCTTTAAAGCCCGGTACGTGAAAGCGCTACCGGGCTTTTTTATGTGTGTCGCAATTTCGCGACAGACCCGTAATGCCACTGTCTCCAAAAGGAGACATTTAACTCTTTGATTTATATATGACAGGGGCGGTTCCCGTTAAGGTGTTGCTGATTAGCGACACTTAGCCTGGAAATCATTCAGCGAGCAATTAACGGTGGAAACCCATAAATTATATAAATATCAATGCGATAATATATTTATTTGCATTCTGGCACATCTATTGCATAATATTAATCAGTGGCTCATTCACCTTCTTATGTCAGCCCCTTCGGGACGTGCTACATAAACTTCGAATGACGCACAAAAAGGTGCCTGCCGTCCAACTACTGATCATAGCGTTGCTTTATCAGGACAGGGCGAAACGTCGAGTTAGGCACCGCCTCATTCCATGACAAAGCCGGGTTTTTACCCGGCTTTGTTGTATCTGAAGGGCAGACTCAGTTACGCTCTCCTCAAACCCATTCAAAGAGAGTAATGCGTTGAAACGCTGGCCCGTTTTCCCCCGTTCCCTGCGTCAACTCGTAATGATGGCCTTTTTGCTGATCCTGCTGCCTTTACTGATTCTGGCCTGGCAGGCGTGGCAAAGCCTGAACGCGCTCAGTGCTCAGGCGGCACTGACTAACCGCACGACGCTCATTGACGCCAGACGCAGTGAGGCGATGACCAACGCCGCGCTGGAGATGGAGCGTAGCTATCGTCAGTATTGCGTGCTTGACGATCGCACGCTGGAAAAGGTCTATCAGAATCAGCGTAAACGCTATAGCGAGATGCTGGATGCGCATGCCGGCGTGTTGCCGGACGATAAGCTCTACCAGGCATTACGTCAGGATTTGAACGATCTGGCCCAGCTGCAGTGTAAGAACAGTGGCCCTGATGCCGCCGCAGCCGCGCGCCTTGAAGCCTTTGCCAATGCCAATGCTGAGATGGTGCAGTCTACCCGTGCGGTGATTTTCTCTCGCGGCCAGCAGCTACAGCAGGAGATTGCCGAACGCGGTCAGTTCTTTGGCTGGCAGGCGCTGGTGCTGTTCCTGGTCAGCCTCGCGCTGGTGTTACTTTTTACCCGAATGATCATCGGCCCGGTGAAGGGCATCCAGCGGATGATCAATCGTCTGGGGGAGGGGAAATCACTGGGCGATACGGTGGCCTTTAAAGGCCCGCGCGAGTTGCGTTCCGTGGGGCAGCGGATCATCTGGCTTTCGGAGCGCCTGTCGTGGCTGGAATCCCAGCGTCATCAGTTTTTACGTCATATTTCCCATGAGCTTAAAACGCCGCTGGCCAGCATGCGCGAAGGCACGGAATTGCTGGCAGACGAAGTGGCGGGGCCGCTGACGGTGGAGCAGAAAGAGATTGTTGAGATCCTCGACGCCAGCAGCCGCAATCTGCAGAAATTAATTGAGCAACTGCTCGATTACAACCGCAAGCTGGCGGATGGAGCGGTCGTCCTTGAAAATGTCGAGATTGAGCCGCTGGTGGATATGGTGATCTCTGCCCACAGCTTGCCTGCAAGAGCTAAAATGATGCATACCGGGGTGACGCTTAATGAGCCAACCTGCCTGGCTGAACCGATGTTATTGATGAGCGTTCTGGATAATCTTTATTCCAATGCGGTGCACTATGGTACTGAATCCGGTAACATTTATATCCGAAGCTATACGAATGGTTCACGGGTCTTTATTGATGTCGCCAACACCGGCACCCCGATCCCCGATGACGAAAGAGAGATGATATTTGAACCCTTCTTCCAGGGAAGTCATCAGCGAAAAGGTGCGGTTAAAGGAAGTGGTCTGGGGTTAAGTATCGCCCGGGACTGTATACGACGCATGCAGGGGGAGCTAAACATTGTCACGGATGAACGTTCCGATGTTTGCTTCCGTATCGAACTGCCCCTGAGCCGGAAAAACCAATAAAATGAAGCAATGTCTGGTGAGTATGTCACACGTCTTTTTCCGCGCCATACGCGCGGTGTTTTCCCGTAAAACGTTGCGCCTGAGCCTGCCTTGTTTATTGCTGGCGGGGTGTGTTTCCCATGTGCCAAAAAGTGCCATTAGCGATAAACAGGAAGATAAATGGCCAGAGAATCAGCTGGCAGATTTTCTCTCAACCCGCTGCGACGACATCTGGAACCTGTCGGGGCATGACGTCGAAACCAATCCTCTGTTCTGGCTACGCGGAATAGACTGCGCGCAGCGTCTGGCTCCGGTTGAAGCCCGCTCAAAAGCGGCGATGCTGGACGACGATACCTGGCAGGACGCCTTCAAGCGCGGAATATTGCTTGGAGATGCCAAAATTACCCCTGTCGAACGACGCACGAACGTCACGCGGCTTGACACCTTTGTCGCAACGCTTCCCGCTCAGGTACGCCCGATTTACCAGCTCTGGCGCGATGGGCAGACATTACAACTTCAGCTGTCTGAAGAGCGCTCCCGTTACAGCAAGCTGCAACAGTCAACCGACAGCGAGCTGGATACCCTGCGTCAACAGCAACAACATTTGCGTACGCAACTGGATACCACGACCCGTAAGCTGGAGAACCTGACCGATATCGAAAGACAGCTCTCGTCGCGTAAATATCAGCCTGGGAGTTCATCCGCTGTACCGGACAGCGATACACCGAAACAAGAGGATGTGAAGCATGACGAGCCGTAAACCTGCCCATCTCCTGCTGGTGGATGACGATCCCGGTTTGCTCAAGCTGTTGGGAATGCGTCTGGTCAGTGAAGGCTACAGCGTCGTGACGGCTGAAAGCGGGCTGGAGGGGCTCAAAATTCTCGCCCGGGAGAAAATTGACCTGGTGATAAGCGACCTGCGGATGGATGAAATGGATGGCCTGCAGCTGTTCGCAGAGATTCAGAAGCAGCAGCCGGGCATGCCGGTGATTATCCTGACGGCGCACGGCTCGATCCCGGATGCTGTCGCGGCGACACAGCAGGGGGTTTTCAGCTTCCTGACCAAGCCGGTGGACAAAGACGCGCTGTATAAGGCCATCGACAGTGCGCTGGAACATGCTGCCCCGTCGAGCGATGAGGCGTGGCGGGAGCCGATTGTCACGCGTAGCCCCATCATGCTGCGTCTGCTGGAACAGGCCCGGATGGTGGCGCAGTCTGACGTCAGCGTCCTGATTAACGGGCAGAGCGGCACCGGGAAAGAGATCCTGGCGCAGGCCATCCATAATGCCAGCCCGCGCAGCAAAAACGCCTTTATTGCCATTAACTGCGGCGCACTGCCTGAACAACTGCTCGAATCTGAACTGTTCGGCCACGCCCGCGGTGCGTTCACCGGTGCAGTCAGCAGTCGGGAAGGCCTATTCCAGGCGGCGGAAGGCGGTACGCTTTTCCTGGACGAGATTGGCGACATGCCTGCGCCGCTGCAGGTCAAATTACTGCGCGTGCTGCAGGAGCGAAAAGTGCGCCCGTTGGGCAGCAACCGCGATATCGACATTAACGTGCGCATCATCTCCGCCACGCACCGTGATTTACCAAAGGTAATGGCGCGCAATGAGTTTCGTGAAGATCTTTACTACCGCCTGAACGTCGTGAACCTGAAAATTCCGGCGCTGGCCGAACGTGCGGAAGATATCCCCTTGCTGGCGAATCACCTGCTGCGCCAGTCTGCGGATCGCCACAAACCGTTTGTGCGGGCGTTTTCCACCGATGCGATGAAGCGGCTGATGGCCGCAAGCTGGCCGGGAAACGTACGTCAGCTGGTTAACGTGATAGAGCAGTGCGTGGCGCTGACGTCGTCACCTGTCATCAGTGACGCGCTGGTGGAGCAGGCGCTGGAAGGCGAGAACACGGCACTGCCGACGTTTGCCGAAGCGCGTAACCAGTTCGAGCTAAACTATCTGCGTAAGCTGTTGCAGATCACCAAAGGTAACGTGACCCACGCGGCACGCATGGCCGGACGCAACCGCACCGAGTTCTATAAGCTGCTGTCACGCCATGAGCTGGAAGCCAACGATTTTAAAGAGTAGTACCGCAAACTTCGAATGAATATGATACTGTGAGCAATCGATTACGACGCAGCTTACAGGCAAGAGTTTAAGGACCCACCATGAAAAAGATTGATGCGATTATTAAACCTTTCAAACTGGATGATGTACGTGAAGCGCTGGCGGAAGTGGGCATCACCGGTATGACCGTGACCGAGGTGAAAGGTTTTGGTCGTCAGAAGGGCCACACCGAGCTTTACCGTGGTGCAGAGTACATGGTGGACTTTCTGCCGAAAGTGAAAATTGAAATCGTGGTAAGCGACGATATTGTCGATACCTGTGTGGATACCATTATTCGTACGGCGCAAACGGGTAAAATTGGCGACGGTAAAATCTTCGTCTTTGACGTGGCGCGCGTCATCCGTATCCGTACCGGCGAAGAAGACGACGCTGCGATTTAACATTGCCAGCGGTTTTGCAGGCCGGGTCAGGCGTAGCCGCCACCCGGCAAAAAAAGCCCCTTGAACGAGGGGCTTTTTGTATTACAGCACTTTATGCGGTCCAAAACATTCGTAATGGATGTTGTCTTTATTGACGCCCAGCTCAACCAGCTGCTTCGCGGCAAACTGCATAAACGCCACCGGACCGCAGACGTAGAACTGCATCTCCGGCGCGCTGAACGCACCTTCATGCTGGCGTAAATCCATCAACCCTTCGCTGTCAAAGCGGGCCGCTGTACGATCGGCATCCGTTGGCAGACGATACCAGGTGTGCGCGGTGAAACGCGGCAGGATAGCACCCAGCGTTTTCACCTCATCAGCAAAGGCGTGCACATCCCCGTTTTCAGCGGCGTGGAACCAATTAACCTGCGCGCTGTGGCTGGATTTCGCCAGCGTGTCCAGCATCGCCAGCATTGGCGTTTGACCCACACCCGCAGAGATCAGCGTCACCGGAGTATTTGCCTCAACGGTCATAAAGAAATCGCCCGCCGGCGCAGCCAGATGAACCACGTCGCCCACGCTGGCTTCGTTATGCAGCCAGCTGGAAACCTGGCCGCCGTCCTCGCGTTTCACCGCAATACGGTAGCCTTTGCCGTTTGGCTTACGGGTGAGGGAGTACTGGCGGATCTCCTGATGCGGGAAACCTTCAGGCTTCAGCCAGACGCCGAGATACTGCCCCGGCTGATAATCGGCAACGGGTTGACCATCCACCGGCTCGAACTCAAAACTGGTAATCAGCGCGCTACGCGGCGTTTTCTCAACAATGCGGAAGGCACGGGTCCCTTCCCAGCCACCGTTCTTGCTGGCGTTTTCGCTGTAGATCTGCGCTTCTCGGTTGATAAAGACGTTTGCCAGCACGCCGTAAGCTTTGCCCCAGGCGTCCAGTACCTCCTGGCCCGGGCTGAACATCTCGTCCAGCGTCGCCAGCAGGTGACCGCCCACAATGTTGTACTGCTCGGGTTTGATCTGGAAACTGGTATGCTTCTGCGCGATTTTCTCCACCGCAGGCAGCAGGGCTGGCAGATTTTCAATGTTGCTGGCGTAGGCCGCGATGGCATTGAAAAGTGCTTCCCGCTGATCGCCGTTACGCTGGTTACTCATGTTGAAAATCTCTTTCAACTCCGGGTTGTGCGCGAACATGCGGTCGTAGAAATGAGCGGTGAGCTTAGGGCCTGTCTCCACCAGCAGGGGAATGGTGGCTTTAACGGTAGCGATGGTTTGAGCGTCGAGCATGAGCGCGTCCTTCTGATGTGAACTTAATGATGTATTTTAAATGCATCTTATAAAAATAACCCTGTGATGTAAATGGTTCTTTGCAAGATGAAATATATGCATCACAAACCTGAAAAGAAATCCGTTGAAAATGACGAGGGCTTTATTCCTCAAACCCTTGCGTGGCGTGAAGGAAAACGTTTGCGTAAAATCGTTTGTCAAGACCTGTTATCACAGAACTATTCAGTTATACTGTTGCCCGTCGTCCAACAGGACTGCCTTTTCAGGCCAAATTTTACTTGTTAGCTGAGTCAGGAGATGCGGATGTTAAAGCGTGAAATGAACATTGCCGATTATGATGCCGAACTGTGGCAGGCTATGGAGCAGGAAAAAGTACGTCAGGAAGAGCACATCGAACTGATCGCCTCCGAGAACTACACCAGCCCGCGCGTCATGCAGGCGCAGGGTTCTCAGCTGACCAACAAATATGCTGAAGGTTATCCGGGCAAGCGCTACTACGGCGGTTGCGAGTACGTTGATATCGTTGAGCAACTGGCGATTGACCGTGCGAAAGAACTCTTTGGCGCTGACTACGCTAACGTCCAGCCGCACTCCGGCTCTCAGGCAAACTTCGCGGTCTACACCGCGCTGCTGCAGCCGGGCGATACCGTTCTGGGTATGAACTTGGCGCAGGGCGGTCACCTGACTCACGGCTCCCCGGTAAACTTCTCTGGCAAACTGTACAACATCATCCCTTACGGTATTGATGAGTCAGGCAAAATTGACTACGAAGACATGGCGAAGCAGGCTAAAGAGCACAAGCCGAAGATGATCATCGGTGGTTTCTCTGCTTACTCCGGTATCGTTGACTGGGCAAAAATGCGTGAAATCGCAGACAGCATCGGTGCTTACCTGTTCGTGGATATGGCGCACGTTGCCGGTCTTATCGCCGCGGGCGTTTACCCGAACCCGGTTCCTCATGCGCACGTTGTGACCACCACCACGCACAAAACCCTGGCGGGTCCACGCGGTGGCCTGATCCTGGCGAAAGGTGGCGATGAAGAGCTGTACAAAAAACTGAACTCCGCTGTGTTCCCAAGCGCACAGGGCGGCCCGCTGATGCACGTGATCGCGGCAAAAGCCGTCGCGCTGAAAGAAGCGATGGAGCCAGAGTTCAAAGTCTACCAGCAGCAGGTTGCCAAAAACGCCAAAGCGATGGTGGAAGTGTTCCTGGACCGTGGTTACAAAGTGGTGTCCGGCGGTACTGAAAACCACCTGTTCCTGCTGGATCTGGTTGATAAGAACCTGACCGGTAAAGAAGCTGACGCCGCCCTGGGCCGCGCCAACATCACCGTGAACAAAAACAGCGTACCAAACGATCCGAAGAGTCCGTTCGTGACCTCCGGTATCCGTATCGGTTCTCCGGCTGTTACTCGCCGCGGTTTCAAAGAAGCGGAAGTGAAAGAGCTGGCTGGCTGGATGTGTGACGTTCTGGACAACATCAATGACGAAGCGGTTATTGAGCGCGTAAAAGCGAAAGTTCTGGATATCTGCGCACGCTTCCCGGTATACGCATAATTCTTCTGCTTAGCAGAAATAAAAAGGCCGCGTTTGCGGCCTTTTTTTATGTCTTAACGTCGGTCGAGGGATATTGCTCCCGGTCCCACAATGGCCAGCAGGATAAATGCGCCAGCAATACTGACATTCTTGTAGAAATTAATCATATTCGGCACAACCGCATCCCCGGTCATGTCCCAGTAATGGTGACCAATAACTGCCGTGCCCAGCGTGTAGAACACAAACAGCACGGCGAGAGGTCGGGTGAAAAAGCCCAGCACGATCAGGATGGCGGCAGGGACTTCCATCACCACGGCGATAATGGCCGCCAGCATGGGCATTGGCGCGCCAAGCGACGTCATATATTGTACGGTGCCGTTAAACCCCGTCAGTTTTGGATAGCCGAAGATAATAAAGAGTACGACAAGCGCGATACGGGCAATCAACAACAACAGGTGGCGTGACTGACCGAAATCGAAATAGCGAAGTGAGTTCATGGCAGAAAACCTCTGCAAGTGGAGTAATTTAAACGTAATACACATTTTCGTTCCCTGCCATAAGCCAGACGACTGCACTGAATGTTAATTTTTCGTTAATTTATAGCAGGCTATCTACTTGCTTAATTTTTATATTCTCGCCAGACTATGGCCTCCATTTCGGGAGGGATTCATGGTCTTGCATTCCACGCGCTGGCTGGCGCTCAGCTATTTCACCTATTTCTTTAGTTACGGTATTTTTCTGCCTTTCTGGAGCGTCTGGCTCAAGGGAATTGGCCTTACTCCGGAAACCATCGGTGTCCTGCTGGGGGCGGGGCTGGTGGCGCGTTTCCTTGGCAGCCTGCTGATTGCACCGCGCGTCAGCGATCCCTCCTTACTCATCAAAGCGGTGCGTATTCTTGCCTTGTTAACGCTGGTCTTTGTGGCCTGCTTCTGGGTCAGCCATCAGTTTGCCTGGCTGATGGTGGTGATGGTCGGCTTTAACCTGTTCTTCTCCCCGCTGGTTCCCCTGACGGACGCCCTGGCAAACACCTGGCAAAAGCAGATCACCATGGACTACGGTCGCGTGCGCCTGTGGGGCTCCATTGCGTTTGTGATTGGCTCTGCGCTGGTGGGGAAACTGGTCAGTCTTTACGATTACCGCGCCATTCTGGCACTGCTAAGCATCGGTATCGCCTCGATGTTGCTGGGCATGCTGCTGCGACCGTCAGTCATGCCGCAAGGCGAAAGTCGCCATCAGGAAAGCGCAGGCTGGCCCGCCTGGCGAAGCCTGGTGGCGCAAAGCTGGCGTTTTCTGGCCTGCGTCTGCCTGCTTCAGGGGGCGCACGCGGCGTATTACGGCTTCAGCGCCATTTACTGGCAGGGCGCCGGTTACTCTGCCTCTGCCGTGGGCTACCTGTGGTCGCTTGGCGTGGTGGCCGAAGTGATTATCTTTGCGCTCAGCAAGAAACTGTTCCGCCGCTTCGGCGCGCGCGACCTGCTGCTGCTCTCCGCCGTGTGTGGCGTGGCGCGGTGGGGCATTATGGGCTGGACGACCGAACTGCCCTGGCTGATCGTGGCGCAAATTCTGCACTGCGGCACCTTTACCGTCTGCCATCTGGCGGCCATGCGCTATATCGCCGCGCGTGAAGGCGGGGATGTGATTCGCTTGCAGGCGGTCTATTCTGCGGTGGCGATGGGCGGCAGCATTGCCGTGATGACGGTCTTTGCGGGCTTCCTGTATCAACATCTGGGACACGGCGTGTTCTGGGTAATGGCACTGGTCGCGCTACCGGCGATGTTTATTCGCCCGAAAGTGGCCGCGCGCGCCTGACTACGATTCCAGCATGGCGCGAATATGTTCTTGCTGCTGTGCGTTCAGCGATTCCACGGCGTGGATCAGCGGCGGCGAGAACAGGGGCAGGGCGGTGGGGTAAGGAGTAATAACCAGCGCCGCTTCGCGCGGAGCCCCCTCTTTCTGAAAAGCCTGCAGCGTCAGATAACGAATATTGAGCGGCAGCAACGTTAGTTCGCGCAGCTGCTGTTCAATCACCTCTTCACAGGATTTGTCCTCTCCGGTTAATAACACCACCTGTTTTTCGTGCAGATCGGTCTCCTGCATCAGCCAGGCACCAAAAATCACCGCCACCAGACTCATCTCTTCATCAGAAAAACGCAGGCCAAACTCCACCTCCAGCTCAAACAACGCCTCCTTGGTGGTGCGTAACAGACGGGGGTAAAGGCGATGGATCTCTTCTGGCAGGCTGTTGTCGATGCCGATCTCAAACAGCGACCGGTCCAGCGCCTGTGCCAGATGAACGTAGAGCTGATCGGTCAGCCCTTGTTCATCGCTGAAGTTCATTCCTGTCTGGGCGCGAAAACGGGCAATCATCCGCACGATGGCCCGGCGCAGACGCTGATCCTGCTGATGTTTATCGAGCACCGGATCGGGCGTGCGCAGCATCATAAACAGCAGCGCGAGGAACAGTTGTTCGTCGCTGTGGGTGCCCTGCGGCACGCGGCGTTTCCAGTGACGCACAATTTCCTGCGCCGTAAAGTATTCCCCTCGCGACTGTGTCCAGTTGCGCTGAACGGGGGAAAACTGCGGCGTATTGCCCAGGTGATGCTGGATCAAACAATACTGCAAGAAGAGCTGTAAAAATTGCACGTCACGGCAGTCAAAGGGGCGCTGTAGCTTTCGGGAACAGAAGCTGATCAACGCCCGCAGATTCGTATCGTCATAAAGCGGACGCGCGATGCCCTGCTGTTTAAGCGCGGTTTTAAGCGCCGGGGTAAACTGTTGCGAAACAAAATGTGGGCACAGGCGGAGCGCCCTGCGCAGCCAGTGCAGCAGACATAAACGCTGATTCAGGACCGTGCCTTCAATCCGGTAGCTGCCGTCATGGTGCGTGACAATGTCCAGCCGGTGATAGCGCTGGATTTCATCGCGCGTCTCGGCTATATCTTGCCGTGCCATGGCGTCGTCCACGCCGTTGGTTGCGATTATGCTCTGTGCGGTGACGGCAGCATCGGGCAGGTAAAGCATCAAAAGCACCTGGCAGCGGCGCTGCGAACTGGAAAGCACAGATGGAATTTCAAGCGTTGTCATCATCTGTTGGGTATCCAGTGTGAATGTCTGGTAAGAATAGCTAAAGGATCGACGCTGAAAAGCGTACCGGCAGCCCTTTCACTCAGGATTGCTGGCGAACATCACAGAATTTTTGACGTGAGGAATTGATGCAAACAGTTAAACACAGCGCGATGGCGTTATTTTTGGCGGTTATCACTTTCACCGCCGGCGCGCATCCTCACAGTTTTATCAGTCTCAAAACCGAGCTGGTGACTGACGGAACCCAGTTGAGCGGCCTGAAAATGCGCTGGACGATGGATGAAATCACCTCGGCCGATCTCCTGTATGACGCGGGAAACGCAAAGCCAGGCGATGAGATCTGGAAAAAGCTGGCGGCGGAGGTCATGGCCAACGTGCTGGGACAGCACTACTTCACCGAGTTCTGGCATAACGGACAAAAGGTGAAGTTTATGAATCGCCCTACGGAGTACGGCATGTCGCGCGACGGTCATCAGGCGGTGCTGACGTTTGTTCTCCCGCTGGCGCATCCTCAGCCGCTGGCAGGACAGACGTATACCTTTTCCACCTTCGACCCCACCTATTACGTCGATATGAGCTATGCGAAGGAGAGTGACGTGACGCTACCGACTACCCTGCAAAAATCCTGCAAACTCGCTGTTCATACGCCAAAACCCAGCGAAGAGACGCTCAACTTCGCCGTCTCTCTGGATAAAGAGGATGCCCCTCCTGAAGATATGGAACTGGGTAAACAGTTTGCACAGCAGGTGACGTTACAATGTCAGTGATCGCCTCTTCCGCCCGCAAACCACGTCGCTGGCTTCATCTCTGGCCGCTGGCGCTCTTTTTATTGTTGGCCGTGTGCGGCGCGCTGTGGTTATGGCAGGCCTGGCCGCAGGTTATGATGAAAAGCATTCTCTGGCAGCGTGACGTTAACCAGCAGATGAGTGGGCTACTCAAGGCGGTGGCGGATAACCCAACAAAAGCAGGTGGTTCCCTGCTGGCATTCAGTTTTGTCTACGGGGTGCTGCATGCGCTGGGGCCGGGGCACGGCAAGATTGTGATCACTACCTGGCTTGCCACGCATCCCTCGAAGCTGAAATCGAGCATCGGTCTGACACTGGCCTCTTCGCTGCTGCAGGGCGGCGTCGCTATCGGGCTGGTAGTGGTCGTCCTCTCGCTGTTACAGCTTCCCGCTCGTCAGCTGCACCTGAGCAGTTTCTGGCTGGAGAAGGGAAGTTATGCGCTGGTGGGCGTGCTGGGGGTGATCCTCTGCTGGCGGGCGCTGAAAAAACTGCGCGTACTGCTGCAAAAGCCAACCTTCAAATCCTTTACGCCACATCATGTCCATGATGCCCACTGCGGCTGCGGACATCAGCATCTGCCTACGCAGGCGCAGTTGCAGAGCGGCGACGACTGGCGTGCGCGGGTGATGATTGTTCTTTCAATGGGGATGCGACCATGTTCAGGCGCGATCATGGTGCTGCTGTTCAGCAAAGTGATTGGCGTATTCGGCTGGGGCATGCTCTCTGCGCTGGCTATGGCGGCAGGAACGTCCCTGACCATATCGTCACTGGCATTACTGGTTCACAGCTTCCGTCAACTGGCGGTAAAACTCAGCGGCAATAAGACGCCGGTGCTGTGGCGACAGGTTGGCTGGACGACGCTCGCGCTGGCGGGCGGGGTGATTCTGCTGGTAGCGGCGGTGACAATGTGGATGAGTGCGGTGCCGGTGGGAAGGGGATTACGGCCGTTTTAGTAGGGTGCGGTCTGATGCCCTCACCCTGACCCTCTCCCACAGGGCTGAGGGATCCCCAGTAATATGGTCATGCCACCATGACCATATTACTGTACTCTTTTCCCAGCTTTTTCATCTCGTTAACTATATTCAGGCGTCTCACTTTCCCGGGCTCATGCCGGATGACTTCTTCTGCCAGACTCAGGTATGACAGAACCCGTCTGTGCCTGATGCTGCTTGCCTGATAGTGCCAGTGTAAACACTGCCTTTCTGCCCTGTAACCTGCCA
>NZ_LNII01000068.1:0-27552 GCF_001463365.1 Enterobacter sp. 50793107
CAATAAAGGCCGATTTAGTGCCCCAAAACACGCCCCCAGCGCAAATTTGCCCCCAAATTTGCCCCCAAATTTTCACCAGCCCCCTTCTCATTCCGCATCCATTTTTTGCTACCACTGGAAATTTTTTATACGCCGTATTATTGCCACGCCATAAATCATCTCTCCCTGTATCCTGTCAAGGCCGTTCTCGATTAGTCGACATGCCTGTGGCCATTGCTCTACCGGACAAAGATTCAACGCTGCAGTTTATGAGTGATAGCCCTGGGTTGATCTCACGGCTATGACTGGCGACACACAATCAAATCTGACAGTCTGCTTTGAGCGAACAGCGGACTTTTTTCTTGTAAAGTGATGCTGAATATACCGCCAGAAAGGCCCCAATTTGTTGCTGACAGACTACCGGACGTCAGGAGATTCGATTACAGTTTATCCAGCTCATGTACGGTACGTTCATTAACAATATTGCCCGTATTCAGGGTTGATTTAGGCTCCAGTAAAACGACGCAGCACTCTTCGGTTAGCGCTTCAGGACAATGCTCGGTTCCTTTAGGCACAATAATAAATTCACCTTCGTCAAGATCGATATCGCCCGTTCTTAACCCCATCCGCAGGCGGCCGCTGATAACAAGAAAAAGTTCATCCTCATGTTCATGATGATGCCAGTCAAACTTTCCGGATAATTTAGCCAATTTGACATACCCGTCATTAATATCGCCGACAATTTTTGGACTCCAGCAATCGCTGAATAGAGCAAAACTTTCTTTCAAATTAATCTTACGCATTTATCTTCTCCGTCGCACATATATAATCCGGGAGGATTTATTTTTTCATAAAAAAGAGCCGGCAACGGGCAGTACGGCACTCAGCCTGGAGGCGATATCACGGCTGAAAAAGATACTCCGACAGACCACGGATAAACCGACTGCATCATGGGAAGCGGTCCGGCTCTTACGTCCGCTTCGCTTTGCGGCAAAATACAGCGCGAAAAGACCTGTGCTGTTGTTCGAAATAACAATACAGTCATCCCACACGCAGAACAACGGGTTTCCCGGTTATGAGGGCAGAAATTCTTCAATTCATAATTAATTGGCTGAATTCGCTATTTTTTATTTAGTGAATAATTTTCCGACTGGTTTTCATGTCATTATTTTTGTTTCTTTAAGTGAACAAACGCCCGGATCTACGACGCCTTACCTGGGGCCCTCTTCACCAGATAATGGAGTGGCGGAGTTAACCAGGCTCAAGGTGAGACATCACCACCGTTGCGCTAATCGCCGTTTCCGTTGAGCTGTACGTATGCGCAATCTGCGCGGAGAAAGCATAAAAATCCCCGGACTGTAATGTGATGACCTCGTGCTTGCTAAAACGTAGGAGCAGGGTTCCACTGTGAACCAGAATATGTTCATGCGTCCCGTCTGAATGTCCGGGACTGTGGATCGTGACCTGCGGCTCCATTTGCAAGAACCATATCTCTGAGGTATTGCCGGGGCCGATGCGGAATTTCATCATTTGCGAATACTCACCCGACACAGGACGATATTTTTCAAAACAGGGATATATCCTGCTGCTTCCGCTCAGTAAATCACCAACCGGTAAACGTAAAGAGGTGGCGATAGCGTCCAGCGTATCTACTCGGGGGCTGGAAGATCCTGACTCCAGTTTGGATAACGCTCCCTTTGAAACCCCTGACAATTTAGACAGCTCGTTTAACGAAATCCCACGTGATTGTCGCAGACGCCTTATTTTATTGCCGATATTTAATGACAACGCAGCGGTTTTACCTTGCCCTGATTCAGGCATTATTATGTCCCTCCCCGAATATAGCTTTCTCATCCGAATGAACGCCCCTCTGGGGCGATAGCGATACGTACATCACGATGCTGTCGCTGGCCTAATATATAATAGCTGCATAAATAAGCAGTAATTTTTCGTGTGCCCGCAATGCCTGCATACCACGCCTCAGATTGAGCACGACCTGCTTTTGGCTCAGATAGCCGTACATTCACTTTAAGTGTGGGGATGAGTTATCAGGTTGGTGATAACGTAGAACCACATCAGTCCAGAAAGGCAACAGGTGCAAAACCTTTTAATGTGTACTGACGTATTCATCGTTATTGCTTGCGACGTCCGCTCCTGGCACAAAGCAGACGCCCATTCTCACGCGAATGCTTTGCCCTTACCCAGCCATCGACCGAATCGCTTGCCCCGTAACTATGGTTTTTTATTGGAACCTTCGTCATAAAACAAATTGTAATAAATTGCTTTTATTAGACATCTGTCAGAATCTATATGATCAGCACGAGTTGCATGCTCTAATGTTTCAAATGCTAAAGTATGCGCGGCCTCAGCAAATATCCCAGGCCAACCCATGCTCAGCATAGAAAGTCCTTTGAGGACTCTTATCTGAATCTCCCTCATACTGGCACCATCACGGGCAATAGGTAAAAAAAAGTCTTCAAGTAGATCGCTGTTCTGAAGTGGCGCAACATGTATTGAAGGATATGTCACATCAATTTCGTCAGATTTATTCTGCGCATACGCCGATAGTATCCGTACACCTCTGCCAATGACATCAATTGCGGTGCCTGGATCGTTCACTGCCGGTGAAAGGGCTCTGCAGGCTATTTCAGCCATGACGCTAAGACAGAATCGGGGATCCTGAGAAAAGGAACGTACATCCGAGACAATGATCGTCCCGAGCAAATCGGTTCTGATTGATGGCCCCTGCCCCTGACTCAGATACAAAACTGGCATCGACGGATGAATGAAACTGCCCGGTTGCGCCACAAGATAAACATGTCGAGGATCCTCAGACAACAGCTTGCCGAGTTTCACCATATCAATATATTCAACATAGCCAATCATCTCCGGATAAACTGCAACCGTTCCGTTTGGTTGTTCATTGTTCTCAAGCCATGGATATCCGCCCAGATATGGGCGTTTTGCTCTTTCAACAAATGCTTCGATCGCCGCCTGCTCAACCTTTGCAGTCGTCTCTCCAACCCTTCCCAGAGAGGTCAAATGCTGTATCCAACGAAGCAATGTGATGAGAATTAAACCAATGACCACCAGTGTGACAACGAATAAAATGACTCTCCCCCTTTCTCCGTAGGCTCCCATATTAAGAGCAATGATCCCTACCAGACTGAAGAGAAAGGAACCGATGAATGTGGCCAGTACATTTTGTGTGGTTACGTCTTCAACAACTAGACGTGTAGCTCTTGGTGTCACATTAGTGGTAGCTGATCCGTACGCTGTGACCATGATACTAAGCGAAAATGTGGTAACTGCTAGCATACTCGATGCCAGTATATTTAGTATGTTATCCACGGCTTCTGCGCCAACCTTCACCGATACCGACTCAGGGATCATTGATTTAAACAGAATTGATAAAAGAGCCGTCATTATCGCTACAATTGCGAATAATGCAGCCCTGAACCATAACTTTTTAAATACCTGCTTCAGAATCCATTGCCAGCGTGAGATCATTTGCATTCCCTCGTATTATGGCCAAGATAAATTAATGCCGCCCTCCAGGGCGGCATTTGATTGTATTAACGAACTAAGTGCAGGAAGTGCAGATGTTTTTCGTACTGGTCCAGTATGTCATTAATCAACTGTTCCTGGTTCCAGCCCATCACATCATAATTTTGACCGCCTTCTTTGAGATAAACCTCTGCGCGATAATATCGATGTTGCTCAGCCTGCTGCTCATCATTATCCATAGCAGCAAGGGCGAAGGTTGGCGAGTTATACCCGCGAAGCCTCACTTCATAAATATAGTTCAGTTCGTTACCCAGATCGACTTCAAGGCGAATACGATCGTCGGCAGCATCATTAATGTGGCTAATCGTTCCCTGCTTGTTGAGCTCTTCCTGAACCAGCGTCATGGCGGGCTGGATAACGTCGTCCATAAAGCGTTTCACAAGAGAACGCTTAGGCAGATAGGCGATATTACGCAACCTTCTCTGCCAGGGAATCGGGTTACGTGCAGCCGTCGGCGCAATAGTTGCCATGCTCAGGCTTTCACGCTTCGTCAAATCCCGTCTCAGGGCTTTTAACAGTCCGTATATGGATACCAGTAAGATCACTGAGAAGGGTAATGCACTCGCTATTGTCACCGTTTGCAGCGCGCTTAGCCCACCCGCAATCAGAAGTGCAATTGCTACAATGCCCATGAGCGACGCCCAGAAGATACGCTGCCAGACAGGGGTGTTTGCCACCCCACCTGATGCCAGCGTATCCACAACCATTGCCCCCGAGTCAGCAGACGTGACGAAGAAGACGATGACCATCGCCATTGCAATGAATGACAGCACGGAGGAGAACGGGAAATGCTCCAGGAAATTAAACAGGGCCAGCGCGACATCCTGCTGAACGGTATTGGCGAGGTCAGTCGCCCCCTGGTTCATAATGAGATAGATTGCGCTGTTACCAAACACCGTCATCCACATGAGCGTAAAGCCGGCGGGAACAAACAGCACGCCGGTAACAAACTCGCGAATGGTTCGACCGCGAGAGACCCTTGCGATGAACATCCCCACAAACGGCGACCATGAAAGCCACCATCCCCAGTACAATAATGTCCAGCCCCCCAGCCAGTTGCTCGACTTAGGTTCATACGCGTAAAGGTTGAACGTTTTACTAACCAGTTCCGAAAGATAACCGCCCGTATTTTCCACAAATGACTTCAGCAGAAGCACGGTTGGTCCCAGACACAGGACCAGAGCCAGCAGCAGCACCGCCAGGCCCAGGTTGAGCTCGGACAGGATGCGTATTCCCTTGTCCAGGCCGGACACCACCGAAATCGTCGCTAGCCCCGTGATGACAACGATCAGAATGACCTGCACCGTTTCATTGATGGGCACCCCGAAAAGATGATTCAAACCAGCATTCACCTGCAAAACACCGTACCCCAGCGATGTCGCAACGCCAAAGACCGTGCCGATAACGGCGAAAATATCTACCGTATGGCCTATAGGCCCATATATGCGATCGCCAATAATGGGATAGAGTGCGGAACGCAGCGTTAATGGCAGACCGTGACGGTAACTGAAGAAGGCCAGGATCAACGCCACGATGGCATAGATTGCCCATGCATGCAGGCCCCAGTGGAAGAACGTCAGGCGCATTGCTTCCTTCGCTGCCGCAACTGTCTCCGGGGTGCCAACGGGAGGTGAAAGATAATGCATCACCGGTTCAGCAACGCCAAAGAACATCAGGCCGATCCCCATCCCTGCCGAGAAAAGCATTGCAAACCAGGAGTGATAGCTGAAATCAGGCTGCGCATGGTCCGGGCCCAGCTTAATATCACCGTAGCGTGAGAGTCCCAGGAAGGTGACGCTCAGTAAAATGAGGGCCACCGCAAGGATGTAGAACCAGCTGGCATTCGTGAAGATTTGCTGCTGTAGAAGTTTAAAATTTTTGTCGGCAATATCCGGGAATACAGCGGCAAAGGCGACAAGAAGGAAAATTAACAAAGCAGATGTAAAGAATACCGCTTTGTTAATCTGGCTTTTGGACTGCTTTGGGATTGTATCATTTTCACTCATAATTATTCATTCCATTAACTTAGATCCACTTAAGATGACAGGCATTGCCTCTCATAGAGTAGCAAAAACTAGCAGTAAATGGGGCATATAATCAGAAGTCATGTTGTGGTTATATTCTCATATGCTTTCTCCGATTTGGTCTGCTGTAATACTCTCTCATCATAATTCTTGAAAGTCACAAGACTAAGGCACGTAGAAAGACTTAAATCAGCTTAGATACAGGAAATTTTTTATATAGCGTGCAAACTGCCACGTCATAAATTATTGCTACCTGCTTTCTTTCAACACCATTTGAAATGAGCCGCCCGGCCTGCGCCCATTGTTCAGCAGTTAACTTCGGACGCCTGCCGCCTATCCGCCCCTTTTCCCTCGCAACCGCCAAACCCGCCCGAGTGCGTTCCACTATCAACTCCCTCTCCATTTCTGCTAGAGCTGACATAATATGAAAAATGAAACGCCCCATCGGACTTGATGTATCTATACTGTCGGTGAGGCTCTTAAAGTGGATACCGCGCTGCCGAAGCTCGTCCACCAGAAGAACCAGATTACGCATGCTGCGCCCAAGGCGATCCAGCTTCCAAACCACCAGCGTATCCCCCTCATTCAGTGCCTTGAGAAGTTTTTTGAGTGCTGGCCGGTTTGCCACTGTTCCGCTCATTTTTTCTTCAAAAATCTGCTCACATCCTGCGCGTTCGAGCGCTTGTCGCTGAAGATCCGTATTTTGGTCATTTGTTGACACCCTTACATAGCCAATTTGCATATTTTTCACCCAATTATTTCTGCAAAAAAATCAGGTGAAGTTATCGGCCAGGCCGCTCAAGAGCAATCTATAAAACGTCGGTTTAGGAACATCAGCAACGAAGGACGCTGGCACCTCAAATGGCAATGTCATTCAGGTCGGCGGTTTTGGTATTGGGGCAGACTCATCATTAGCTTCTCAACTGGCAAGCCTGACAGATGGTTATCGTGCCGGTCTCTACCGTATACGTGGTGATGGTGCTCCCCCCTCTACCATCGGCGCTCCAGTTGGCAGCGGAAACTCTATTGTGGGACTGGTCTCAATCCCTGTGTATTCGACAGCTGGGTTCGGCCTCGCTTTCAATCGGGATAATATCTGGACTGGCGTATACGATCCGGCAAATCCAAGCGCGGCCACGTGGAAAAAGTGGTGGGGGGAAACAAACACAACCGTCGACACGAACGGCTTTATCAAGCGCGCCTCTCCGGTGGTTAAGCTTTTCGGAACGGGGGAGGTTCAATGCAATGAGGAGGCTGAGGGAGTGACTGCGTCGAGAGAGATGGAGGGCGTTTATCGCGTCATGGGGAGTTGCGGTCTTAGTCTTGAAGGGTGGACAGTCGAGATCCCCCAGGATATCAATGGCAACTTCCTGTGTTTCGTTGATATCACGTCCGAAGATGATGGTGTGCTGACTGTTTCAGTTTTCCGACGCCGTTTTGATGTGGAAACAGCGATGATTATCGCAGGCAATCCGATTGATATTCCGGAGGGACGATGGATAGACCTTCGACTAGAAATGCCTGCAGATTCTCTATTCAATCAGCGGATGAGCCAGGAGCCGGAGGTTTAGCGCCACCCTCTAATGCGCTGACGCGGATTGCCAGCATTTTGATTGCCGCCAGCGCATCGAGCAACATAGGGGTCTGATCGAGGTGCAGCAGGCCGCCTATTTCTTTAACGTATTCAGGATCAATCGTTTCAATTTGCTGAGATATCACCCCGCGCCGTGGGGTTTGCGTTTCATCATCCTTAAAAGTGAAGTGCTTGAACTCCATCCTGCAGATATTCAGCAACGCCTCTTCCAGATCGAGGTCATCACCGATGTTTTTCATAGTTCTGTCGGAAACGGCGGAAGTCATAACCTCCTTCCATGGTGCCCAAGCATTGGTATTAAACCCCCGGTAAAAAAACCTGCCTGAATCACTTTGTGTGGCATAAGGGAGCATAAATTGCGTTGATGCCCCACTGCTGCCAGCAATTCGGACATAGTTCTGAATATACCCGTATCCGCTAGCCGCAGGAGGGTTTACGGCATTAGTAAAGTTGATGAGGTTTGGAAACACGCCAGGATTGCGTGCGTCATCCAGGTTGATGGTGTTTGACGGTAACGCTGCTTCAATCAGGAAGAACCTGTAAGCATCCACCGGTCCTCCGAGCCCACCAACAACTTGTACGTTTCCAGCAGCTGTTCCGACGTCCTTTGTCGCGCTACTTCCCAAACCGAGGTTTGTGCGACTGCCTTCTGCCGTTGTTGCCCCGGTCCCGCCCTGCGCAATAGAAAGCGCAGTAGTGAGTCCTTTCAGCTCAGTGATATCGCTGTTTGCCCCCTTTCTGGCAAGTGCACCAATGCCCGGAATATTCACGGAAGCTCCGTTGATGGTAACAGTGATAGTTTGGTTCGCTGAGGTAGTAGCGAACGTCTCCCATGCACCGATATTCTCGTCATACTCTTTGATGAGCTGAGACATGGCCTGCGCCAGCCCATCAACCGAGATATTGTCTGATACCAGAATGCCGTATTTCTGGCCGCTGAGCGCCGGTGATGCAGCAGGCGTTACCGTCAGGGACGTGGCGCTGTTCACGGATGAAATCTGGAACATCTGGACCGGGTTAGACATGACAATAATCGTCTGGCCAGCGCGAACCTGGCTGGCTGGTGCCGTCCAGTTTGTGCCGGTGCCGGTTGCTGTATTTCCGTTAATGGCTATGGTGCCAGTGTTATAAAGCATATTTTCTCCAGGCAATAAAAAACCCCGCCGGAGCGAGGTTGATTTTAATAATAAATTTATTCAGACGTACATATCGGGAAGAACGGGAAGGCTGAGCGTCGTTATCGTGTTATTACCCCAAATTGCATACTGCTCGCGCCCAAGATATTTTCCTCCCTGAACTGAAGCTTTACCGTTCTGTATTTTTATTCCGAACATCCGATACACATACATGCCATTGACCATATGTACCATCAGACCAAACCTACCGAGCGGAACATACCCGCTGCCGATATTCACGGCGCTTGCTGAAGGTGTCCAGAGTTGATTGAGGTATACGAAAGGCCTTCTTGTCGTTGAAAACGTGCAGGCTCCTGCAGCGTTGAAGATATTGAGCCCTGTTCCTGGCTGCGGCGCTACGCCACTGGCGAAGATAACGATATCTATCGTGCCAGTTGCGGGAGCGTCATCGTTCGTGGACGGAGGGCTGAAGAACCTGACCGTGTTACCGTCGAAGTCAATCGTGTTACCGCTATTACAGCGCCCGAAAACGACATACTTCGACTTGTCGTATCCTGCTATGGTGGGAACCGCCCATCCCCCGGTCGGAACATTTACGGTACCCTTCCAGATACACTGGCCTGACTGTGTGGCGTTGGTGATCGCCAGGAAGTCGGTGCTGTCCCCAATAAGTAGGCCAACCCCACTTCGCTGACCTATCGGGAATATCTGCCAGACACTACCGGGAAACGTATAGGTACTGTCTCTTTCACTAATGCCCAGAGCCTGCATTCTCGCGTTTTGCGTAACACGACCACCAGAGATAGTGATGGAATTCATCTTATGCCACAGCCCAGAATCAACATAGGCGGTAGCATGCGGTATAAACAGCACCTGCGCCCCTGAAACATAACCATCGATGTCCACATACTTTGGTTTCTGGTAGCCGGTGTCGAAGCTGGCACCAAAAGACGGGCATCTCAGGCCCGCCGTTATCTCCATACGCTTCCCGCCGTCATTAAGTTCTATCAATAATCCTGTCGGCATCTTATGTCCATGCCCCCAGTACAATCCGGCCACCACCAGGAATGTTGACGGTTAAACCGTTGCCATTGATCACTGTTGTGTTGCCGGAACCATTGAAAGAAAAATTACCGTTTGTGGCGTAAATCGAACCGCGAACGGTGACGTTGTTGAAAGTCGCGTAGCCGGACTTGTTGATGTGCCAGCCAACGTTCCCGGTACCGTCCCAGGTTGTGGACTGGATGTAACTGCCGATTTTGGTGTTGTCGATAGTCCCTTCACCAATCACAGTATTTCGGATAAAGGTCTGCCCGTTCTGAATAACGAACGGAAGCGTAACGGTAGCTCCTGCCTGGTGTGTTACCGCGAAGCGGTCAGCCAGGAAGATAACCTGCGACTGCATCCCGGATGGCGTATTCTCAACACCAATTCCCATCCCAGCCGCGTAATACTGACCGTTGCTGGATAACCCGACCTTGATGCTGTACATCGCCTTCAGGTCGCCATTCACGTTGGCAATTGCCTCGGCATTAGTGGTAATAGCAGAAGTGTGACCATTAACGGTCGCCGTGATGCTGTTTACCTGCGTGGCCATAGCCTGCTGGTAGTCCGAAAACGTCTGGTTCAGGCTATTGATTGACGCTTTGTTGCCGTTCACGTCCGTCTGAATACTCAGCAGAGAGCGTGCCGTTGCCTCCTTCTCGTTAACGATCACCTCATCAATGCGGTCCAGCTGCGCGCTGTTACCGGCAACCGAAGCAGACAGAGTTTTACGCGTGGCTACCTGAGCCAGGTTTCCCTGGATAATAGCGATTGCCGAGTTCTTCACCCCGCCCGTCATGCCGTCCATGGACACACTGATGTTATCGATGCGCTGGCCCAGCGCGGTATCAGCCGTCGCCACGGTCTGCTTAAGCTCCGAGAGAGAAGACGATACATCTCCGACCGTGCTGGAAAGATCATTAACGCTGGTCTGAACCTTCCCGACGTCCTGGGCGTTTTTGGCAATATCCTTCGCATGCTGCTCAAGTTCATCATTGGCCTGTTTGATGTCGTCAGCCATGCCAGCAATTTTTTCATTGCTGTCCACTGCGTTCTCAAGCAGGTCTTTGAACGTTTCCGACTCTTTCATATCCTCCAGAATGTCATTGGTTATTTCGCTGACATCTATCGAGGACGTGCCCATGACCCAGTTGGTCCAGTCCCCGGCGTTACCGATACGGTCAATCAGGCGCGCGCGGTACCACTGGCGAACGCCGGCAGGCATGGGGCCATGCTGATAATCTGCAGCCGGGTACGGCACCAGGACCAGCAGTTCAGGATTGGCGTAGTCGGCAGTTGTGGCGCGCTGAATCTCTGTATAGGCCGTGTCGCCAGATCCATCCGGAAATTTCCATGTCAGGTCGATATGCCAGACCACATCTTCGGTCGCCAGGAAGTTGAGCGGAGTACCCGGTTTTCCCGTTTTACCGGAGAGATAAGTTGTTTCACCGTATCCCCATGGTGACGACGTATCCTGCGCATTCAGCGCCCGGACGCGAACGTCATAGCTGCCCGAATAAATGCCCTGAACCGAGAAACCCTGCGCGCTGGTAACCGGAACGTTTATCCAGTCCCCGTTGTCCTTACGCCACTGGGCAACGTACCGGATTGCGCCCTCTACCTTATTCCATGACACGTCCAGGCTTGCTACAGTCAGCCCCTGAGACACATGATCGCTCTCAGTCACCACGATATTCTTCGGAGCAGACAGGACGCTTATCGGCGTGACGGTGATCGAGGGAGACTCGACCCGAACGCCGTCATCGATGTAACGATATTTGTTTGGATCGTGCTGAACGGCCGTAATAGTGAAACCGCCTGTACTGTCGTCGTTAGCCGCGATTGAGGTGACCCTGAAGTACTGTATTGCGAGGTTATCACTGTCTATCGCCCAGACAGCGCCCGCCACAGGAACCTGACTGAATGCCGTAGCCACCGTCACCGTTTTTTTATCGGCGCTCACCGCGCTGATTGTCCGCGTCTGGGCTTTTCCGTCGGGAAGGTTAACCACCAGCCGGTCTTTCGCCGCGTAGTCTATTTCTCGATCGAGGGTAATCTGGCGGCCATTGACCGCGCTTATGCGGCCCCCGTTCTCCTTACCAGAGCGGAAAGGATCGGCGACACCGATAATTTCAGCGGGCAAAGGGATATAACCGTCCAGCCCCACGCCAAACGATACGGTCCCGTCTTTGGCATTGGAGAGCAATACCCAGCGACCGCGTCGGTGCGCTTCACTTTGCGAGGTGCAGCCGATTGCGGTCAGGGACGTCTGCCGGACGTCGTAACGTTCTACAAGCGTCGAATCGTAAACCCCCTCAACGGTATCGCTGTAATGGTTCTGCGGATCGGACCAGGACACCAGGCAGGAGCTGTAGCGATTCTTGTATGAGCCGCCCGCATAAGTAAACAGCCCATCGATAACGTTTGAGACGTTATAAACCCAGTCAACATCGTCCTGCGGGACGTCTGCCTGGACATAAATCTGATCGTTGCCCCAGAACGTTATTCCACGAAAGACCGCGGCGAGATCGTTAAGTACCTGCCAGGCATCCTCCTGGCTCTGAATGAAAACGTTGCAGGTGAAACGCGGTTCGGTGCCACCGGCCCCGTCGGAAACCATTTCGTCACAGTACTGGGCGATTGAATACAGCGCCCACTTATCCACCATGGACGCATCCACGCGCGTTCCCATGCCGTAAATTTCATCCAGAACCAGATCGTAAAATATCCAGGCGGGGTTATTGGACCAGGCCATTTTAAACCCGCCGGACCATGAGCCAGAATAGGTTCGGGTTGTCGGATCGTAATTATCCGGAACCTTAATCAGCTTGCCTTTTATCTTACAGGTCACCTTCGGCGCGCTGCCGTTGAACTGGCTGCTGTCCACTTCGACATACAGAAGCGCGGTTAAAGGATAACGAAGCTTGCTGTCGATGACTTCCGCATACGAAAACACCTTGAAGGCGTTAACCAGTTTCGAATTTGATCCGCTGGCATCAGCCGTAATACGCCTGACCCTGACAGACCAGCCGGACGTGGATTTTGGCAGATCGATACGGTGGTCACGCTGATATTCCGTCGTGGTCTTTCCGTCAAACTTGCCGTTTACAACCGTTTTCCAGGCACCGCCGTCCGTTGATAAATCGATCGCATACTCGGTGACCGTGCCCACCATATCGCCGTTATCTTTATAGAGATACTGGACCGGAAGACTGAGCTTGATGCGGATGGCATCCAGGGAAAGGTTGGTAAACTGGCGCGTCCAGGGCGCGGTGGTGGAGACAGTTGTGCCCACCGCCAGCTCGTTATCGACCTGGGGCATCCCGGCAATATAGGTCTGGTCCTGTGTGCCCTTGCGGAACTCCCATTTCACGCCGCTGAAGTTGTATTCCCCGCTGTCGTTTGCCAGCGGCGTATCGTTGAGAAAAATGTTCTGAGCGGTCAGGTCGCCCTGTATTTCCCCCTCAGAAACGGCAATGAGCATTTTTAATTTTGCGACCGACAGCAGATCGTCAGGCTGCTCAACCGGAGTATGCGAACTGCCACCTCCCCCTTTGGCACCCTGCAGGATGGTTTCTTGTTTAAGAAGCTGCATTTTCTCACCCATAAAAAAGGTGCCGAAGCACCTTTAAGTTAGTGGCCGCTGGCCTACTGCTGATCGCTCGAGTACATACCGGCGCTGACTATCGCTCCCCCTGCCTCGATCAGACCGTAGGCCAGGGGGACAGGATGCCCCATAGCGACCGTATTAACCGGCGCCCCGAAGGCGTAGTTAGGCGTGTTGTCCGTGCTGGAGGATTTACCCGCGCCGAAGGATGGCTGGGGCGTGAGCATCTGGACAACGCCAGCCAGCATCATTGACACCCCGACCCCGGTCAAAATTGACGTGGCGCTGATGGCTGTTGCACTCATCGCCGCCCCCCAGGCAGCCATACTCGCACCCGCGGTAAAGAATGCAGCGACCAGCGCAACGGCACCGACAACTATCTGCAGGACGCCAGAACTTTTGGCCCCCTCATAAACGGGCACGATCCGGTACACGCTTCCACCGCGGGTCATATCAAACTCTTCCAGCCCGATATTGTTGTCACCGTTAAAAAAGGCGAAACGGATCCCCTTCATATGAGCTTCCGACATATATTTTTTGAATCCGGGAACCTGTGAACACATGGCCCTGAGCATTTCGCGCAGATCGGCAACATCAAACTGAACGCGTTTACCGAATTTTTTAGCCATTTTCCCTTCGAGAATAAGCGTCTTAACCATGCATTCTGTCCTTATGCCTGACCACCCGGACCGTTCTGTCGCGATAATATTTTCCATAAGGCATTCGCGAAGAAAGGTGCCCGAAAAGATGATGGAGAATGATGTTGTCACCCACATATACCGCGGCGTGATTAGTCACCGATGCCTGCACGCTCATCATGATGATGTCCCCTGGCTGCATTGCACCGGCGGCAATCTCAACAAATCCCTCACGCTCCCAGTTGTCGTCGTAGAGCCGTTCCTTGCCGCTCTCCCACCATTCGTAAGGTACTGAATAGTTTCCGAGAACAATGCCGTATTCGCGGAGATAAAATTCACGGATAAGCGACCAGCAGTCGGCGTACCCCAGTACCCACTGCCGCCCGGCATAATCCCGGTCTTCACGCGGGGAAATCGTACAAAAATCCCCGTCCGGCCAGGACATGATCCCCCACTCAATCCCCGACCAGTCGCACTGGATCCGGTCCAGCTCCGAGGGCACCAGCCGAACCACATCCGGATGGGAATGAATGAGCATGATGATCTCACCGCGCGCGCGGGCAGCGAGCTGATCTTCCGGGGAGAGCGTGAATGTCTCCTCGGGCTTATCGGCAATGTTGCGGCAGGGAATATAGATTTGTTGCTGGCCTGACTGAACAATCAGGCCGCAGGCTTCTTTGGGGTATTCAGCAGCGACGTGCTGACGGATAGCATCCAGCAATTTTTCACGCATTTTTATTTCCCCTGCAGGTTTGCAGCCGGAAAACCGCCGAACGGCAGCGGCGCGTCCGGGCCGTGACGATCCTGACAATCCTGCCGGCGGCCGCCACAAACATCTTTCGACGGGTCATCGGTCGGTGTACCGTCTTTGGTAAAGTATTTCGTGCCGTTGTAATCGCATCCGGTCCCGCTTCGGTACCAGCCCCGCATACACCAGGTGCAGACAGGAGTAATCTGCCGTGTCGGCAACTGCAGGCTCTGAATATCGAAAGGAGAACACAGCTCGAAATCAACCTGTACCCGCGTCTCTGCGGTTTTAGCATTGACGTAAAAGAGCTGAACGCGCTCATCGGCCGGGCTGGCCCCCGGATTGCCGTTTTTCCAGTTGGCGGCATCGAGGTACTTAGAGAGCGTTGTGTGGATTTTTACTTTCGCCCGGACCATGTCGTCATACTCCAGGCATAGCGCCGTGACATAGTTCCCGACGTTCCCGACTGAGAGCGTGGGCGTCGGCTGGGAGCCGGTACTTGATAACTCCATACCCTTCAGTTCATAAGGATGAGGATCGTACTGGTTGCCCTGCCAGATTATGGCGGGCAGATTTTCTGCAGCGAAGGCTGCCCACCCCTCTTCCTGAATATTGTGCGCATGAAAACGCAGCACCTGATCCATACCGAATTCAGTGCCGTCGATCTCAATCAGCTGAATAACGCTACCGGGCTCAAGCTGTTGGATGTCTGCCGTAAAACTCATACTCCCTCCATAAAAAAAGCCGCCCGGAGGCAGCTTTCAGTGTTTGTCGAGAAAATCAGGGCGCGAACGCCTGTTCAAAAGTGAAGGCCACTGTGGCTTTTTTCCCGGTAGGGAAAGAAACGCTGAACGAATCGGCCTTCATTCTGAACAGCTTTTTTTCACCCCATGGCGTGGTCCACAAGAACGATTTAGTAACGTGAGACATCAGAAAAGCGCGCAGCGCAGCCGCCTCCTGTCTGGTGCCCGTCCAGTCCAGGTTCCACGTTTCCTGTTTGTCGTTGATCCCCATCCCCGCTATCTGTTTGTAGCCATCGCCGAACTGGGCCTGCAGCGTTCGAGCCGTTTCAGTGCCCTGCGCGGTTTTTCGCGTGCGCCAGGTAAATGTGTCTGTCACGGTGTCCTCCTCGAATAAAGCACGCCGCCTGCGGACATTTCTTTTTTCAGTCGCTCGGTGATTGTCTGCTGAACAATCGCCTGCAGCTGTTTCGCCGTCCCCGTGGCGTTCGCCTGATTTATGCTCCCGTCACTCCCCTGCTGGCTGATGTTCACAGGGGCATAAACACTGATCCCGCCCATGCCAGCCCCGGCTGCGCTCCCGCCGCCGACCAGACCACCCGAGGCATACCCGCGCATCAGGCGATATAGATTCGCCACGCCGATGCGACTGGTTGACTCTTTGGTGAAGACGAATTCCCCGCGGTGAACGATACCGGCTGGCTCGTACTTGCCGCCGTGCCCGGTAAAACCGCCCACGTCAAAACCCTGTGGCCGGTATGAAGGGACCGCGAATGACTGACCTGCAGAGGAGGCTTTCGCCCCGCCGCTCACCCAGCCCATTGCGCTCTGGATGGTGTAAGCCACCAGCAGCTGGTTGATAACAGACACAATCATTTTGAGGATTGAGCTGGTGAAGTCCCGGAAGCTCGCCTTCCCGGTTGTCGTCAGGCTGGTAAGCTGGCCCGCCAGCCCGCTGAACGTTGCCTGCGAAATCTGCTGAACTGAGCTGAAAACGTTTGTCGCTGAATCCTGATATTCGGCCCAGCCCTGTTTCGCACCGGCCAGCCAGTTAGCGCGCAGGGCATCTTCAGCCTCGAACGTCGCCCTTTGCTCTTCCAGAACCTTTTGCTGCGCCTGAGGGTTATATGAATAGCTCTCGCTGAGACGTTGCATGGTGGTTTGTCGCCCGGCCTCGCGGGTAGATAGCCCCTCAGACTGAGCCTGTAAACCCGCCCTGGCGGCTTTTTGCTGCTGCTCAAACTTCACGGCCTGGTCGGTCAGCTGGTTGAGCTTTTGCTGCCTGGCAACCTTATCGCCCAGGTCGGCCAGCTGCCGCTTGTACTCGAGCGTTTCTTCCTTGTGCGCAAGCAGGGATTTTTCCTGCGCCGTAAGCTGACGACGACCAGCCGCCTCCTGCAGAACGGCGAACTGATTTTCAGTCTGCCAGAGATCCTGCCGCTGTTTGCTTATGACGTCGTTTACGCTGGTATGCTGCTCGAGTGTTTTAAGCTGGGCCTGAAGGGTGAGAAGTTCAGCCTGCGCTTTTTCTTCAGCTTTGTCCCCGGCTGGCGTTGAATAGCTTTTGCCTTTCGGCGTTTTGGGATCCTTCCACTGCTTTTCAATCCCGGCGCGTGCTGCCGCTATGTCCTTTTCAGTCCACAACGTGGCGATGCCGTCTTTCGCATCCTGGCGGTTTTTAGCAATAAGCTGATTGAGTTTTTTCTCCGCAAGGGCACGTTTTTCTGCCGCCGTCGCCCCGGATTCAACCATCTGATTAAATTGCTGCTGGGTCCGGACGGCCTGTGTCTGCTGTTCCGTCCGCATTTTTTCCCTGGCAGCTGCCAGCCCTTCCTGGGCATATTGCTTATCGGCAAGATCGTAAGCCTGCTTCTTAAGCTCTACCTGCTGGCGCGCGTTTCTCAGCCTTTCCGCATCTGCCTTTTGCAGAACGTTGTTACCGGCATAGTCCGGATCAACCTTGAGATTGCCGGACAGAGCACGATACTCTTTCTCTGCTGCCTGCCATTCAGCAAAAGAGTCCTGGCGCTTCATCGCGGTGTCAGGATTACGCCCTATGCCCAGCATCGCATCCCACGCGCCTGAGGCCGCATTCTTCACCCAGTTCCAGGCTTTTTCGAGGGAGCCAAGATTTTCCTCAATCGCCCCGGCCCGCTGAATGACCGCATCAGAATACGCACGCATGGCAAGCTCTGATGCTTTCTGCGTATCTCCCATCTCCTGAGCAGAGGCAATCTGTTCATACTGCGTGGCCGTCAGAAAATGCAGCGAATCGTTGAGCGTTGTGACTGCATTAACCGGATCATCCTTCAGGCGTTTAAACTGGTTGATGGTTTCGTCGACGGCCTGCCCGGTGGCCTGCTGCAGCCTGGCAGCAACATTGCTCACCATGCTGACATCATTACCGCTAAACGCACCACTTCCGACAACCTGCGCAAGCACACCTGCAGCAGCATGCTGTGTGATGCCATTACCTGCCAGTGAGCGCGCCAGTGCCTGTAGCTGTCCGGACGTTTTCCCGGCGTAATTCCCGGTCAGGATCAGCTGCCTGTTAAATTCCTCGGACTCTTTGCTGCCGTCATACCAGGCTTTACCCAGCCCGTAAACCGCCGCGGCAATACCACCAACCATGCCGGCGATCCCAAGCCCGCGCAGCGACAGCAGCTGGTCTATCCATCCTGCCCGGTTTGCCAGCGTGATCCCGGAGCCGCGCAGTGCACCGAAGTTACCGCGCATGACCTCGCCGATCAGTATCCCCAGTTCCTGCCGCGCTGCGGCACTTTGCAGGCCCAGACCGTGCGTGGCCACTTTGGCAGCTTCGAGCTTGCGGATATAGACCTCAGCCGCATCGCTTGCACCAACCTGCGCCGCCTTCATGCGCAGCAACTCGGTACCGGAGAGTTTTTGCTCTGCGACCTGTTGCTTCAGCTGACTGAGGAATCGGGTACGCGCGGCGGCCGATTTTTCCTCTACGATCTGCAGCTCTTTTTGCCTGGCCGTGGTGCGGGAAATCAGGGCGAGATAATCCTGCTGGGTGATATTGCCCTGTGCCCTTGCCGCACGAAAGCGCGCCTGCACGTTCGCAAGCGACTGCGTTTCACCATTGAGCTGGCGAACGCCGTCAATCTGGCGGAAAAAGGATGCCGCCAGTTCATCCTGACGGCGGGCAAGCGCTGCGGCCTGTCCGTCATTTTCCCGCATACGCTGATTAAGCTCGGTCACGCGGCGGTGAGTTTCATCAACGGACTTAGAAACGTTCTGCCAGTCTTTGGTCAACCCTTCCGTTGCAGCAGACTGTCGGGCTTTCATATCTGCGGCAGCCGCCGCGCCAGCGTCGCCCACGCTCTTTAATGCCGCGCTCTGACGGTCCGCTGCACGCTGCATTCGCGCCTGAACTTTATCAGACTCATCCGCCATTCCTGTCAGTTGCCCTTTGATTCGGGCGACCTGCTCGCTGAAGGTGGCGCGGTCAACATCCAGCTTAATAACCAGATCGCTAATCTGCTGGGCCATATCGGATACCTCCTGTGATCCCCTCGGCGGCGGTCATCAGCGTGTCATCATCCGGCTCATCATCGCTGATGACGCTATCCGAAGGAGAAAGCAGGCTGAAATGTGCGGGGGTAAGTTCCGGATCGCGGAAGAAAAGAGTGGAGATGGAATAAAGCAGCTCTGAGAAATGCGCATCGAGCTGCGCGTCCTGAAAATAATGATCCCGGTAGAACTGGTGCCAGTCGCCCAGCTCACTGGAGGTCATTCCAGCCAGCATGGCGCGCCAGTCGGGTCGCCCGAACTCGCGCGCCAGATTCAGGACAAACTTCAGCTCGCTGGCAAGGGCTTTTCCGCCGTAACGGTTTCTGCGCTTTCGGCCTCCGTTGAGCCATCTGGATCGGCAGCGTTGTCATCATCAACCGGAACGAGCATGCCGGAGAGCAGCTTTATTTCCATTTCTGCTTTACCGATCGCCTCCGGCGGCCAGCCGCTAAGCACCTGCTGATAAAGCGTCTCCACATCCGTGCCAGCCGGATCGTTATGCCACAAAGACATCGCGATCAAACGCGCACCGCAGCGAATATTTGAGCCAATCAGCCTGGCCGTCATTTCCTGATCGCTGATGCCCTCGCTGTCAGCACTGACGGCCCTTTCCTCTGCGGCCATAAACGTGATGTACTCAATACGCTGCAGCGCCGACAGCTCGAAGATGGTCAGGGATTCTGTTTGCCAGGTGAACTTCTCTTTTTTCAGAAACATGCGTCCTTCCTTACGCTGCAATTACGGTGACTTTGCAGACCGCAACGAAATTACCGTCGCTGGTCATAACAATAATGTCAGCGGTGCCTGCCGCCACGCCGGTGACGGTGATCGCGTTGCCGCTAACGGTGACCGTTGCTTTTGCCCCGTCGGAGGTTGCCACGCGGAACGAGGTATCTGAGGCACTGGCAGGGTTAACCGTCACATTGAGCGTTGTGGTTGCGCCGACGACCACGCTTGCCGAGGCTTTATCGAGCGTAACGCCGGTCACGGGGATATTCGGGGTCCCGCTTTCTTCTGCCAGTTCCGGCTTGCCGGTATTGGTGATTTTCGCTGTACGGGTAATGACCTCTTTTGCCGGAATGGCTTTACCCAGGCTGCTGCACCAGCCGCGGAAAACGTCGACGGTACCGTTCGGGTATTTGATTTTGTAATAACGTACTGAGCCATCAATAAACCATGCGACAAGGTCTTTTTGCCCTTCTTCGCCCGGCTTCCAGGCGAGGGTGAACGAGGTATCGCCAGCAGATTTTGCCCCCTGGGCCGTCGCGTTCCAGTCGGCATCCTCGTCGTCGAGGTAAGTGTCGTCATACGATTCGGCGGTCATTTCGCCCGGCGTCAGCTCTTTAATTTTCGCCAGGCGGTTCCAGTCGATATCCGAGAGTGGGTTAGCGAAAGCGTTGCCCGTTCCGGTGTAAAGCCAGAGGGTGGTACCGGCACCTTTCACGGGGGCCAGCGGGTTTGGAGTAGGCATAAGTACCTCTTAAATTGAATAGGTGATTAAGTACGTGAAATCGACTGAACCCCAGGTGGCCATTTCATCATCCCGCTGATAGTCATAACCCTGCGGGGTGAACGTCTCGACCAGTTCGGTCAGACCCGGGATGAAGGCCATTGCCGGATACACTTTCTCTTCCATCCAGGAATCGAGCGCGCTGTCGGGGCTGGAGGCTTTAAGAAATACCTCGATGTGAACAACCGCCTGCCACGAATCTTCGTCAAGCGAATCGCCGGTGTACTCCGCGTCAGAAAGGTATACAGCCACGGCAGGGAGATCCTGCTCTTCAAGAAAAACAGGGCGCCCGTCAAACCAGGTGACCGTGTCGGTGATCTCGGCTTTCAGTTTTGCCAGAATGGCTGCACGAATTGCGCTGTGTCTGTTCATCGCTTCAGGTGGATCCTCAGTTGGTTTTTCAGGGCTGCGGAAAGTTCTTTGGGCATATCGCTTTCAATAAGGCGCTTTGAAATAGCGGTGAAGGCCACGGTGAGCGGTGTCTCAAGAGGAACTTTGACCACATCAATCGGATAACGGGCCTGACCTACGCGCCGCATGACCTGCCAGCGCCCGTTAGAGAGCTGTTGGATAAAAGCGTTACGAAAGGTATAGGGCCCGATTTTAAGGACGCTGCCCGCTCCGTTTCTGGCCCCTTTTTTACGCGAGAGCCGGACGCGCGCCGTGCCGAGCTTTATCGCAGGAAGATTACCGCGGTTGATTTTTATCGACGCGACCGGGCGATCGTGACGAGCCTTGCGCAGACGGGAACGCTGGCGGACCAGACGAACCGGAAGCCCCTTTTTCCGGTTATCATCAACTGTTGCTTCTTTCGCTACAGCTTTGCTCCCCTGGCTTATCGTTCTGCTGGCCACCCGGTTTAGTGCTTTTGCGGTTGCCTCAGGAACGATTAACCGGCTGAGGCTGTTCAGGTTCTGAATAGCCCTTTCCAGTCCTTTCACAGACATAGCGCCTCCTCATTCGAGATGGATGCGGGGTTTTCCGTTGAACATGTCATAGCGGGTAACGGTCAGGTTCTTACCGTCGTAGTCGACGCTGTCGTTTCGGCGTGGCTGATAAAGCTCAGAGAAAACCACCAGCGAAGTACCTGTTCCCGACAATGGTCCCATTTCCTCGAGTTGATCGGCTGGAACAACGTCATAGCTGCTGCCATTGATGATCGCTGTCTTTCCCATCTTTTTTATGGTGGCCGCGTCCATGCGCGCCGCCATCCGGTCAAAGGGGTTAGGCATTGATCTTAACTTCAACAACGGTGGTGTTTGCCCCTGCATCTTCCCAGGCGATGCCCGCGGCAACGGCGTCCGTTTCTTCGATCGTGATTTTGCCGTCCTTCAGATACACCTGCGCCCCGGCAGTAACCGCATCTGCGGATACTTTTGGCAGAAGGAAAACACCCTCAGTAAAACCGTCCCCGGTATCGCCAGCCGGGATATCGGTAATTGCCACCGCGATAAGTTTTCCAACAACAACCGGGTCGCCGCTGTGAACATCGGTTGCACCGCCGTTTACCAGAGGGATCGTTTTCCCGTCCTGCGCATAGTTCTTAGCCATAACTTCTCCATTCAGCCCCTTGCGGGGCTGGTTTCAGGTATAAAAAAAGCCCTTACGGGCGTCTGTTTGTCAGGACTGTTTTTTACTGACCAGAGGATTTGGTCATGCCGCGATAGTCCAGCGGCGCCACACCTGCATCAATACGCACTTTCGTGGCGATACCATCAGTGGTGAAGCCTTCCTGCTGATCGATGTATGGCGTGTCGACGCCGTTGAGATAAGCGACCTCGATGGTGTCGGTGCCCTTCGCGGCAGCCAGATACCAGGCTTTCGCATCAGCTTCATCCAGGCGTGGTTCGGCAATGACTTCTGCAAAGTTCTGGATAGGGTTAACGATCCCGGCATTGATGTCTGCACCTTTAACACTGGCCGACTTGATGGTCTGATTTGCCAGAGTTTCCAGGGCGACGGGCACCAGCATGTAGGCCGGACGGATATTCAGGGTTCGCTCCCCCTCCTTCTGCAGACGCATCAGCTTGCGCGATTCGTCCAGGCTGGCCACAGAAATTGCGCCCGAGCTCAGGTTCTTGTGATCGGCATGGAACAGCGCCTTTCCGTCTGAGAGTTTCGGGTTTTTGGTCAGAATGGCGTAAACCAGATCGCCAATCGTTGCTTTCGCCGCGCGCCCCATCTTCATCGGTACGTCGGTAAGCTGGTTCAGATCGTCGTTGATGATCGCCTGGCGGGTTACTGAGAAGATTTCACCATACGTGGCAAGCGCGATGGTTTCGCCTTTGTCACTGGTAGTGATGTACTTGTACTCAGCCCCTTCGCGAACCTGTCGCAGAGAAGGGAAACCACCCATGCCGACACGATGCGCCGTTTTGAAGTCCGACAACTGGCCTTTTTTGGTCCACTGTTCGAAGGTTTCCTGCGCCTCGTCCCAGCCCTGAATCAGCGCTTTGTTCGCAACATCAAGCAGAATGTTGCCAAAGTCAGAGGTGCTGTGGGTCAGCGCCAGGCCAACCATCTGCATCGGGTTGTAGCTGGCCACGCCGATACCTTTTTCAGTCAGGGCCATACGCGCATACTCGCGCAGCGTCATACCGTTATAAACGTTATCCCGCTCCTGACCTTCGAACCCGGCACGCGCCATCAGTGCCTGGCGAATACCATCCGCGACGAAGTTACCATTGCCCGCATGAATATGCGGCTGGGTGGTTTTATTGGACGGCGTGGCCGTTTTACCGAGTTCTGCCAGCAGCAAATCTTTCGCCTTATCGACGGAACAATCAGGGTCGGCCACACACTGATTCTGCAGTTCCGTGTGCTTATTGCCGAACATGGCAAAGAGATCGCCGATAGCGTTAACACGGGCTTTCTGCTCAGCCAACACCTGCGCGCGGATCACATTTTCATCCGGTGCCGGGTCTGTTTTTGCCTGCGGTGCCTGAGGCTGGGTAATAACCGGGTCACGCTGGGTAGTGTTGCGCGGCGGGGTGATCATGTTGCGAATGCTTTTTGGCATTTTTTCAAATTCCTCAATACGTTTTGAATGAATACAGGCCATAGCCTGAAGGGATGGTGTCACCTGGTCGGCAAAACCCAGTTCAAGGCACTCGCTGCCGTTCATCCAGGTTTCGTCCTCCAGCATTGCCGCAATTTCTTCGGTGGATTTTCCGGTTTTCTGCGCGTAAGCCGGGATAAGAACGGATTCAACCTTGTCGAGAAGATCCGCATAGTCGCGCATATCGCTCGCGTCACCACCAGCAAACCCCCAGGGCTTATGGATCATCATGCAATGGTTTGAAAAGAAGTCTTTGAAGTTACGAAGTTTTTTTTATCACTGTGTCTGCAAAGACATTAAACGCAATACACGCCGCAATACACATAAGTGGTAATGGGATTAAGCCTTAGTGAAAGTCATGGAGGGTTTGATGGTTAGCGGTTAGCGGTTAGCGGTTAGCGGTTAGCGGTTAGCGGTTAGCGGTTAGCGGTTAGCGGTTAGCGGTTAGCGGGAAAACTTGAATCAAAAAAAAATGATAACTGGCATACATAACTTCATAATTTATATCCATAAGATGGTAAATTTTTGCATACATTGTAGGATACTCAAAGGCCCCTTCAAATGCCTTAAGCAATTTAGGATAAGGTAAGGCGTAAAGGGATAGAGTAACTAAACATGAGAATAATTTATCATGGCTAAAAACACCGGCAAGGCTTATGAGGAATTTGTAGGAGCTATACAACAAAGCTTGATAGCAGCCGAAGGCATGTCCCATGTGAAAAATATAAAAGTTGAAACAAATAAGAAAATAATAGATAAAAATGGTATCGCAAGACAATTTGATGTTTATTGGGAATTTGATTTAGGAGGGTACGTTTACAAAACTGTAATTGAATGCAAAGACTATGCCTCAACCATTACAGTGGAAAAAATTGATGCATTTATCGGTAAAACAAATGACATCCCTGGATTAAGGCTTATTTATGCGACGAAGACAGGTTACCAGAGTGGAGCCAAAATAAAAGCTGAACAACATAAAATAGATCTTCTTATAGTAAGAGAAGCTGACAACAGAGAATGGACCGCTTCAGATGGAACGCCCTTAGTTAAAACTATACAATTAAATATTGTAGCTCTTTCAACTCCAAATATAACTTCTTTCTCTCCTTTTGTTGACGCTAGCTGGTTAGAGAGTCAACAAGATATAAATGTTGATATCATAAACGAAAAATTTAGCACAACATTCAATAATGAAATATTCATTACCGATGAAGAGAACGGAAGCAGAATTTCACTATATGAGTTAGCCAATTGCTTGGTAGCGAAAATTCCCAACATCCAATATGGTGAAGGTAGCTACACTGAAGAATTGAATAATTCTTACCTTGAAACTAGCACGGGTGATTTTAAAATAAAAATAAAGGGTTACAAGCTTGAATACACCTATAATAAGCCAATAACAACCACATCAATCATTGATTATTCCAAAGAGATATTAGGCATAGTTGAAAAATATGATACCGGAACTAAGCAAATGGTGTTTAGAAACGGAAAGGTTAAATAATGCTAACCAGCCTGGATATGTTTCCAGGCTGACACATTGAATTTTTTCTTGATGATATTCCTGCTGGATATGACGTGGTAATCTACAGCGTTTTGTTACATTCTGCTTTCCCCATGGTCTGAATAGATCGCAGCTAACGCCTTTTTCAAATCGTAAATTTTTTTCTTACAGCTGCTGCCCGGTAGAGTCTCCGTCTCTTTCAGACGTTTCGATATCGTCTGCCGATGAATTCCGGTTACAGCCGCAAGCTCGCTGATCGTTAGTTTTATCAGCCTCATAACACCTCATGATGATGAACAAAAAACATACAAACCATCATCTTTGCCATTTGGGCGGAATTTTAACATATATAAATCAGAAAGTTACCAGATGATGATGATGTCAATAGATCCGAAAAACTAGCCGTTTCCCGCGATGCCGCCGCCCCGTGGCAGGCATCCCCGCCGGGAGTACCTTTTAAAAAAGGGCAGCATCTGCCGCCCTCCTGTCGTCATGCCGCCCCGCTCGACTTCACCATGCCCCGATAATCCAGCGCCGCCACGCCAGCATCGATACGCACCTTCCATGCAATACCGTCCACAGTGAAGCCCTCCTGCTGTTCCAGATACGGCACGTCCATTCCATCCAGATATGCCACCTCGATAGTGTCGGTGCCTTGCGCTGCAGTGACGTACCACTCCTTGTTGTTGGCCTTGTCCAGTCGCGGCTCAACCACTACCTGCGCCATATCCTTCACGACGTTGATAATGCCTGGGTTCTGGTTCAGCATACCGTTCTGGTCTACCGGGAACAGCGAAGATGATGACAGCACAGCTCGATTGGCTGCGCCTTCCAGCGCGGCAGGCACAAGGATATAGGCTGGGATAACATTAATAGGATCGCCGTTCGCATCCTCCTGCAGACGCATAGCCTTACGGGCCTCATTGAGTCCGTCTGTATCCATCCCTTTAGCGATGAGGTTTTTATGGTCGGCGTGGAACAACGCTTTACCATCTGTGAATTTGCTGTTGGCGGTCAGTTGCAGGTAGACCAGATTGCCAACCGTTCGTGCGGCGGCACGTCCCATTGCCTGTGGAATGGTCGTGAGCTGGCTCAGGTCATCGTTGATAATGGCCTGGCGTGTAACAGAGAAGATGTTTCCATAGGTGGCCAGCGCGATCGGCACACCGCTGTCGCTGGTAGTGACATATTTGTATTCAGCACCTTCCGGGACTTTATCCAGTTCTGAAAAACCATTCAGACCGACACGTTTAGCCTCATGGAAATTCGACAGAGAACCGGTCTTTGTCCACTGCTGGAAAGTTTCCCCGCTGTTCTGCCAGCCAGTCAGCACCGACTTTTCAGCACCACCAGCCAGGATATGAGAGAAATCACTGGTGCTGTGCGTAAATGCCAGGTTCACGATCTGCGAGCGATTCCCGAAACCACTGACGCTGATACCACGATCCACCAGCGAAGCCTGCGCCATTTCAAACAGACTCATCATGGCGTAAGGGTTTCCCCTTTCGGCGCGTTCGTGACCCAGACGGGCAAAAAGCCCCTGGCGGATAGCATCGCCGGTAATGTTGCCGTTACCTGCGTAAATGTGCGCGTTACTGGTTTTATCCGATGGGGTCGAGGTCTTACCCAGTGCCGTCAGCAGCATGTCTTTTGCTTTTTCAGGCGTGCAATCCACATCCTCCAGACACTGCATCTTGAGAGAATCATGCTTGCCGCCGAACATGGCAAACAGATCCTTAATCCCGTTGATGCGGTTCTGTTCCGGTACAGCGCTACTGGTGGAACCTTTCGGGCTGGTGATCATCCCTTTAATTTCTTTTGGCATATGCTCAAAATCCTCAATTCGTTTTGACTCAATACAGGCCATTGCCCTGACGGCGGGTAACAATTCGTCAGCAAAACCCTGCGCTACACATTCGCGGCCATCCATCCATGTTTCATCCTCCAGCATTTCCGCCAGTGATTCGGCTGATTTACCCGTTTTGCGTGCATATGCCGGGATCAAGACACTTTCGACTTTATCCAGAAGTTCGGCGTAGTCGCGCATGTCGTTGGCGTTCCCACCAGAAATTCCCCACGGTTTGTGAATCATCATGAGTGCGTTTTCGGGCATAACGATACGGTCGCCAGCCATTGCAATAACTGACGCCATAGACGCGGCGAGACCGTCGATCTGCACTGTGATTTTTGCCGGGTGTTTATTCAGAAGGTTATAGATAGCGATGCCGTCAAAAACATCGCCACCGGGTGAATGAATGTGCAGGCTGATATGGGAGATATCGCCCAAGGCTTTCAGGTCTTCGGAGAACTGCTGCGCCGTAATACCCCAGCCGCCGATCTCTTCGTAGATGCTGATATTGGCGCTGGTGCCATCGCTGGCCGCTTTGATGGTGTACCAGCCTTTCATTTTTCACCTTCCGTTACAGCGAAGCCATTTTCATCAAGCCATGCGTTGACTGCGTGCCGGACTACCTGTGCCACTCCGGGCAATGGCTGGACAGGAAGATTTTTCAGATGATCGTTACGGTATTGCTTAAGGCGTACAACGGTCTGCGCGTCCAGATGTACGGAGCCGCCTTTAGTCTCGCCAGTGTTTAAATCGTTAATGTCACTCATGATGTCCTCTACTGTATAAGTAAACAGGTTATGATGATTGATCACCAAAAGTGGTAAGTAAACAGTTTTTTATCTGAAAAATAGATTTATGATGGAAAAAATTTTTTGTATGGTCTTAGATTGGAATAAACAGAAAGGTTAAAAAATGGATCTCACTCGTAATGACGAACTCCTTTTGAATGATGCAGCTAGACGCTCATTTCGGGATATGGCAGACCAGGATTATCTCTCAGCTCGTCTGTGTTATAAGCAT